>NZ_JBJYKD010000022.1:0-54783 GCF_049310025.1 Thermorhabdus hydrogeniformans
TGAAAGAAACCCAAATATTGAAAGATTTCATAGAACCTTGAAAGAAGAATATGTTAATTTAAATGATTTTGAAAGTTCTAAGTCATTTTTTAAAGGCCTGGATGATTATATAAAATTTTATCTTTGCGAACGGCCCCATGAATCCTTGAATTATATGACACCCTCAGCATTTTATGAAGCATTTTTAAGAAATACTGTGAATCGTGGCGTGTTGGTCGTTTAAGTCCAAATAATAGGGGGCCAGTACAGCCCGCAAAACAAGATTTACTTAGGGGATTTTCTCTATCATTTTAGAACAAAATAAGCATAAAACTCAAATTTTACTCTATAAAAAATAAAAAGCAGCTGCCAAGCTAACAGCCGCTTACAAAATTTCAACCAACTTATCTATGGGTAAGACGCTTCATAATCTGTAATCTTTCCGACTCGCCCCCAACTCCTTCTATGAGAAACATATTACCTTAAATTTTATGGTATTTTCTTTCCCTTTTATCCCTAAATCCGATTCCAAAATTTCGGTTTTATAATTGTTTCCCTATCTTGACGGAGCGGCAATAAGCCTTTGGTATACAAAAAGAACTAATAAAGAGAAATGCTAAAACTCATTATTTAAAGCGGCGGACTCGGCGGGCGAACAAGCGACACTTTCTTCCTTGAGTATTAAGAGTACTAGTACTCTATAGGCTTTATAAACAAAATTTATAGGTCTTATGAAGGATTGATTTATCTTTTTAATTTATTTTTCTTTCCTCTTTATCCCTAAAGCCGATTCCAAAATTTTGGCTTAAACATCTTTTTTGTTGTTTTGTTTATGCGCTTTCGGAAAATAATAAAAAACCAACTACCTTCTTTCTCAAGCCTTTATCTTATTCTTAAAAACACGATATAGTTTCCAAGGGCAACCTTTCCTACTTTCCAACCAACACTCAACCAGTAATTTGAATGCGAATGTCCGCCATTCGCCCACCACGCCCTATATCTATAAGCCGATTGAGGAAGCGGTCTGTTTATAATCTCTTCAATTTCTTTAAAAGTCAATTTTGCAGAATCTCTATTAATTCTTTGCAGATAAGCAGATAACTTTTCATACCCCTCGTTACAAGCACAAAATACGGTTTTATTACCACTGTATTTATTTTTAGCAGTATTGACTTCCATACCAATTTGATTTGAAGCACTAACATTACTCCTTACATTTTTCCCTGATTGTGAATTCCATGGAGGATGAAATTTTTCTATAAGCATTCCTGTAATAAATTGAAATAGCCTTTGCAAACTAAAAACCCTCCTGGTAAAAAAGAAATAGGAAAAACCAATTAACCAGGAGGGCGAAAGACATGAACAAAATCGAAAAACTCCTTTTAGTCCATGGTTCAGATTTAATTTTTGTTGGGATTGACGTAGCAAAGAAGAGCCACTATACAAGAATCATAGACCACATCGGACTCGAACCGGTAAAACCTTTCAAGTTTAATAATAGCAAAGATGGGTACTTTCGTCTAGTCTCAAAAATACTCGAAGCCAAAGAAAAATCGAAAGCGACAAGGGTAATAATAGGCCTTGAACCCAGCGGTCATTACTGGAAGCCCCTAACTTGGTTTTTAAAAGAACAGGGATACCAGGTAGTCCTGGTAAACCCATACCACGTGAAGAAAAGAAAAGAGGAGGAAGACAACAGCCCTACCAAAAACGACCGAAAAGACGCACTAATAATTGCTAAACTCGTAAAAGAGGGTAAGTTTCTAAACTGCCTTTTACCCGAAGGGATTTACGCAGACTTAAGGAACCTTTCGGTAGCAAGAAAGCAGCTAATAAACAAGCTAAACAGCGCAAAAAACAAGTTAATTTCAATATTAGACGAATACTTCCCCGAATTCGAAGAAGTATTCAAGAACATCTTAGGCAAGGCTGCTTTATGGGTATTGAGGCACTGCCCTTTTCCGAGCATGATTCTAAACTACACAAAAGAAGAGCTGGCAGAGAACATGAAAAAGGCTGCCAACAAGAGAGTAGGCATAAAAAGAGCCGAGAAACTCATCGAATCAGCGCAAAAATCGGTAGGAGTAAAGCAGGGACTAAAAGGGGCATATATCCGCCTTCAATCATACCTTGACGAAATAGAATTTTTAAAAGGCCAGCTAGAAACGATTGAAAAAACCATGGCAGAACTGCTCAAGAAGATAGACATAGTACAATACCTACTCAGTATTCCCGGCATAGGGATAATAACCGTAGCTGGATTTCTAGCGGAAGTAGGTGACGTAGCCAACTACACGCATTTTAAGCAGATACAAAAACTAGCAGGGCTCAACATAGCAGAAAACCAATCTGGGAAACACAAAGGGAAGGCCAAGATATCAAAGAGGGGCCGTCCGGAATTGCGGAATCTCCTTTACAAAGCAAGTCTTGTACTGGTAGCCAAAAACAAGGAATTCAAAGCCCTTTACGACTATTTTCTAAAAAGACCCCAAAATCCGTTAAAATCCAAGCAGGCATTAATAGCAATTTCAGTGAAGCTAATAAGGGTAATGTTCACCCTTGCTAAAAAGAGAGAAAATTACGATTCGAAGAAAGTTCTAGGAGAACACCGCATGAAGCAAATAAACCAGCTAGCGGCATAAAAGTGAGATAGCCAATAATGCGGGGAAGCAATATCACCTCTATAAGGGCAAGACCCTGCATACGAGTAAAAAGCTCCCCGCCTAGCCCTCGAAGGCAGGACGAAGGAATGTAATAAGGGCGTAGGACCCCGAGAGACATGATAGGGTAGTCGAGGGCATGAGTGAAGGATATGATAGGCAACTTTATGTAAGTTGCCATAGGTAGTCTTGTTTTGTCTAAAGAATCAATAGTTAAACAGCAAGAGCAGCCTAAATTTAAAGGAAAACTAAGATTTTAAGAGTTTTATTTTGCTAATCAAAAAATATTGAGATAGTTCTTTCTCAATCTTATAACGATCTTTTGTCTCCAGAAAATAAAGTTTTACTGTCCTTCCTTGCTTAATCTCATTTAGAATAAAATTGTTGACTTTACAGTTCGTCGACTGTCCACCTTTAAAGCAGTTGCGAGGAGAGATATTGCCATAACCCATATTAAATCGTTTGCTTAGGTCTACACATTCACCTACATAAACTAATTGATCATCTGAATATATGCAATAGACGCCTTCTTTACCAGCCCAACAATTTGGGATTTTGAATTTGCAAAATGGCCCCTTGCCGTATTCATGTAATTCAACATTTTGCTTTTTTGTGTACAACTCTTGCGGGGAATATTCAATAATATTCCCATTATTATCGGTTTCAGGAGTTATCTTACAGACATATTTAAATTCATATTGATCTATCTTGAGCATCTCCGACTAACTCCCAAATTTATCATTAACTGAAATCCTAAAAGCTTAACTTTGTTAGGTATTTCAATTCAATTTACCTGTTCTCTTGCAAGGTTTACAACCAGGTTATAGATAAACCATCCATCGCCAGTTACGAAAGTTTGGGGCTTAGCGCTTGTAGCATCCCTTTGGATTCCAATACCATCTGAATAAGGCGTAAACGAAACTATTTTAGAATAAGGCACTCTGAAGCTTTTTGTTTTGCCGTAAAAGTAAAGATGTTTTGTGGTAACTGCCAATATTCCCGTGTCTACATAAACTTGCTCCTCTCTTTCAATCGGGTATCCTTTAAATTGCCCAACTCTATAATAAACTCCCTTCGCAATTCGAATACTTACACCGTGGCTTCCTCCCACATATTCCCTTCGAGTCCTTTTTTCGTAATATTTCACATTTGAAAAAGCCCAAACCAAACTTTCACTCTTTTGAAAGTTAAACGGCAAAGGATCAACTGTTTTAAAACGCTGCGGAATTTTGCCTTCCAACACCTCACGCAAAACCGCACCTTGGACAAAACGCGTATATATTCCTCTTTTATTCAAATCATCTTGCGTAAATTTAAAGTATTCTGCATATGCCACCAATTTATTTTCTTCCCGAGCATCAAGATTGCCGTCTTCCAAAAAATGCAAAACCGCCTCTTCCCAGCCCAGAATTAAAGCCTCTTTTACTTTATCTTGTGAAACATAACCTTCTTTTGCCAAATCATGAAGTTCTCTTTCCAAATTCATTATTTGACCTATTCCAAGCGCAGCTTCCCTTGCTTTAAAAACCATTGTGTTCCAGGTATTTTTGTGCTTTTCTTCACACTCTCGATGACGTTTTCTTAAAAAACCTGCAGGTTTACCACAATAAATACAGTTACCCATAAATAACCTCACTCCATAATTTCACTCTGTTTTTGCTAGACTATCTAATCTCCTCAAGATCTCTCCATTAAGCGGCATCTTCAAAGAGAGATACAGCCTGTTCAATGACCAATTTAACTACATTATCAAGCTTTTGTGGATCTTTAAAGCCCTTTTTTCTTAGTAATCTTTTTACCGTTGCCCTAATGGATGCCTTAACGTTTTCTTTTATAGTCCAATCTACCTGTCCCTCGGTTTTACTTTTTATAATCCGCACAAGCTCTCTTGCAATTTCCTTCGCTTCTTCGTCATTTAAAATAGCCTCTTCTCCCTGACATACAATGTCGTAAAAAGCCATTTCCTCTTCCGTTAAGTTCATTTCTTTCGCCCGTTTGTCCATATTCTGCATTTCTTTTGCCAAATCAATAAGGTGTTTTATAACCTCAGCAGATGTAATAGCACGATTATGATACTTATTTAAAACTCTTTCTATCATTTCTTTAAAAGAAGCATACTTAATATGATTTTTCCTGATTTTGGCTTTGATTTCATCATTCAACAACTTGCGCAAAACCTCAATCTGCAAGTTTTTATTCTCATGCCCAATAAGTTTATTTAAAAATTCTTCACTCAGAATAGACAAGTCTGGTTTTTTAAGCCCCGCCGCATCGAATATGTCAATTGGTTTATTGCTTGCAGCAACACCCTCGGAAATAATCTGCTTTATGGCACTGTCCAGCTCTTCGATTGATAACCCTTTAGGCGGCGTGTATTTGACAATATTGCTTCTTACTGCTTGGAAAAAGGCAACATCTGAACGAATACGCATCGCTTCTTCTCGCGGTATTACAAGGGCAAAAGCCTTGCACAATGCCATGCACTGATCCAAAAAATTTTTCTTTGTGGTCTCATCCTTATTTATTAAGTCCATAGCCTGTTTTAAAAGTTTTAACTTGTCCTCTGCACCTTTCTCTTCCCAACCCGAAAAATCAATGCCGTGGAAATACGAGCAAACAATATCATACTTCTCCTGCATAATCCTTATTGCTTCGTCTATGGGTAAGGTAGCAGCCTCCTTGCCCGTGTTTCTTGTGTAGTTTGCCAGTGCTAGTTTTAAGTCATCAGCAATACCGATGTAATCTACAACCAATCCTGCAGGTTTGTCCTTAAAGACCCTGTTTACTCTGGCTATAGCCTGCATTAAGTTGTGGCCTCGCATTGGCTTGTCAATATACATTGTATGCAGGCACGGCACATCAAAGCCAGTAAGCCACATATCCCTTACAATTACCAGTTTAAGAGGATCGTTTGGGTCTTTCATTCTTTTTTCAATCTCTTTTATTTGGGATTTCGTATATAGGTGTGGCAAAAATTCTTTCGGGTCTTTTGAAGGATTTCCTGACATTACAATTTTAATTACGCCTTTGTCTAAGTCATCGCTGTGCCAGTGCGGTCTTAACCTAATTATTTCGTTGTAAAGGTCAACGCAAATCCTTCGGCTCATACATACTATCATGCCTTTGCCCTCAAGAACCTTACACCTTTCTTCAAAGTGCTCTACAATATCCCTTGCTATGGTTTCAAGCCTTTCTTTGGTTCCTACCAGTGCTTCTAAAGCTGCCCATTTTGTCTTCAGCTTGTTCTTTACCTCTTCTTCCTCGCCTTCTGTCACTTCTTCAAAGTCTCTATCAATATTTTCGTTTATCAAATGAAGTTTTACCAGCCTTCCCTCATAATAAATGGGCACAATGGCTTTGTCTTCCACTGCTTGTTTCATATCATAAATGCTGATATAGTCTCCAAACACCTGAAGGGTGGACTTGTCTTCAAGATCGATAGGCGTCCCCGTAAAGCCAATAAAGCTGGCGTTAGGAAGTGCCTGCCTTATATACTTCGCAAACCCATCGATAAATTCATAGTGCGACCTATGCGCCTCGTCGACAATGACAATAATGTTGCTGCGATCCGAAAGAAGGGGATAGGTTTTGCCCTTCTTTAAAGCTTTTTTAAGTTTTGGATCAACTCCATCTGAAACCTCTTCTGCTTCTGCTTGAAATTTCTGTATTGTTGTAAAAAAGATGCCCCCAGCCGCCACCTGCGAAAGTTTTTCTTTTAAGTCCTCTACGCTTTCTATCTGCGTTGGGTATGGAATCAGGTCGCTTGCATTGCAAAAAGTTTCATACAGCTGGTCGTCAAGGTCGTTGCGGTCGGTAATGACTACAATTGTAGGATTCTGAAGTTCTTTAAGCTCTATTATCTTTCCCGTATAGAACACCATAGAAAGGCTTTTGCCGCTGCCCTGAGTGTGCCAGAATGTACCTATTCTTCTGTCACCGCCAGGAGATGTGGCCCTGATTGTTTCCTCCACTGCTTTATTTACACCATAATACTGGTGATACATAGCCATAATTTTAATTACTTCATCTTTTGCAGTTGAAAAGGTAATAAAGTTTCTTATTATGTCGAGAATTCTTCCTTTATCAAACATGCCTTTTATCAAAACTTCAAGTTCTGGCATCCCCTCAGCACTGCTGACACCATCTATTGATTTCCATGCAGAAAACCTCTCCCATGGCGAAGTTATTGTTCCTGCTTTAGCCTCCGTCCCATCAGATACAACGCAGATCTCATTGTAAGCAAAAATGTCGGGAATATCCCTTTTATAAAGCTCAAGCTGCCTATATGCCCCTTCTATTGTAGCTGCCTCATCTAATGGATTTTTCAGTTCGAATAACCCTACTGGCAGGCCGTTAATATAAACCACAATATCAGGGACTCTTCTGGCTGCGCCTTTTATTTCTACTTGATTGCATATGAGAAAATCATTATTCTCTGGGTTTTCATAGTCAAATATTTTTACTATTTCTCCTACCTCTTCGCCTTCGCTGTTACGCCTTGTAACTTTCGCACCATTGCGGTATATTTTATGTATCTCTCTGTTGTTCAGCTCTATCCTCGGATACTGGAGGCTCTTTAACTGGCGCACCGCTTCCTCAATGCACTCCAGCGGAAGTTCGGGATTCAATCTTATTAAGGCCTTATAAAGCCTATTTTTTAAAATGACCTCTCTATAGTCTTTTCTGTCTTCAACGGGTATTTCGTTGCCGTGCAGATATTCGTAACCTATATCTTTAAACCATTTGATGGCTGCCTGCTCTACCACACTCTCAAAATTTTGATTAAGATTCACGGATTATTCACCCTTTTCCCACAAAATCTATTTTTTAAGACAATAAAATCTGTTTAAGTTTATCTTTCATCATTTCTCTGCGCTTTAAGAAAAATTGTTTAAAATTGGCAATGGAAAGGTCCAGATTAGTTAAATAGTGAAGCTGTTTATAATGACTTTTGGCAGTTTCATCTTTGTAGTTTTCGTTCAGCCATTCCTCAAAAGGTTTTGCGCTTTTTGACGTATTTATACTCCCTTCCAAAAGCTGCAAATTAGGAATCTTATTGTAATTCTCAAGGCAAAAATCAATGTCTTCTTCTCTTACTCCTCTCTCAAGAAGCTTCCTCTTTGTAAATAAGCTCCTGGGATGTATATGATCTTGATGAAACAGGTTGTTATAGTCTAGAGTAGGATATAAAAGCGCAAGAACTGAAAAGGTATACTTCTTGCCATATTCGTATTCCAGGAGATTTTCAATTTCCTCCTCGCCAAAATCAATTGATTTCGGAGTTCCTTTCAGCCTCTGCTTCATAACTTCAACTGGAAAGCTGTTCAAGTTTTCACCTATAATTTTTCTTATAACGCTTAAAACCTGGTCTGAATTGCCGCCAAAAGTCTGTTTCAAAAGGACGATATGAAGCCACCTTTTTATCTTTTCTCGCTCGTCTTTAAAATTAACAGAGGTTACAAAACTGTGGTTCAAGCCTTTTTTATACAAGTAATATGCTATTGGTATAATGGCATTATTGGAAATCAATGTCTGATAATCAAATCCAAATGTATTTATCAATTCCACAGTAACCCTTATGCTTTCTTTTATCTTGTCCCAGTTGTCCTGAATAACTGACATATTTTGTTTGTTAAAATTATCAACCTTGAATCTGATATCATTAAAATCACAGAGGACAAGGCATGTCTTTAAAACAAAATCCTTGTTAAAGCTAAATCCCCTGCCCACACTATTGATTTCATCCACAAAATTTATAATTTCTTCGCGAGCGTCTTTTTCATCCCACTGGGCAGTAGCAATAGAAAGAAGCAAATCGGAATAACCAAGCGGCGTGCCGCCGCTGTTTACACGGATAAAAACATTTAAAACCTTGTCGAGTTCCTGATCTTCTTCAAGATAGTAATTTATCAACCGCTCTTCATATATAACTTGTGATAATCTAAAAAGGCATTCCCCCGCAAAATCGTTATTAAGATTATTGTTAACTAAAAATTTATGTAACTCAAAAGATTTTTTAGGATCAAAATTGAGAATATCTCCCACTTTGAACCAAAATGTGTTTTCATCCCTTTTCTTAGCGTCTTCTTCCGTGAGAAACCTGAAATCATACTTCAAATCTTCATCATCAGCTTCTTTAAGCAAATTTAAATAGAGATACTTTTTAGGAAAAGCATTGGGAACATCCCAGCGCCTGTAAGGAATTTTTGAGGCATAACTCCCTTTTAAAGCAATGTAAAGAGAAGTTAGCCTCTGCTGTCCGTCAAGTACTGAGATTATCTCTTCATCTCCCAGCAATACTGCCTTTTGATTGTGGGTTTTGCCTTGATGATAGTGGCAGATAAATTCATAGAACTGATATTTTTTCACGCTATCTTTCGAAACTTTCCAAAAAAGAAAAGAACCTATAGGGTATCCTCTCATAATCGAATCAAAAAGCCGCTCAATCTGCTCTTCGCTCCATACGAATTCCCTCTGTATCGCAGGTAGCAGATATTTTCTGCTGCTTATATTTTTTATGGCATCATATATGGTTATAGGTGTTTGAAACGACATAGTTATATACTCCTTTCAGGGTTTTTAATTTTCTTCACATTACCCTTATTTCGCCTGATATAAGTTTGGGAAGCAGGGTATCACGAAGTTGGGATAAATAATAATTTTCAAATGTATACTTTCTGTCGAAAATTGGCTCTATCAAATTAACAAATTTTTTCTGTATCTCTATTGGTGCTACTACAAGCTTCTCATTTTCGAAAAAATATTTTAATTGAAAGTTACTTATACCTGTTGATTGTATTTCGTACTGTGTCATTTTACCTTTGTTATAAATAAACTGTAAATATAAAAATAAAATTAATGAATTTAATATATCATTCCCCCTTATTAGCCTACAAAAGTTAGAAAAAACCAATGATTCATCGAACTGTTTTATTAAATTTTGATGTATGAATACAGTTCTTCCTGTAGGACGCCCTTTTGTTCCACCAGAAACTTCAATAAGAATATCTCCATGTTTTAGTCTTCTCTTTTCAAAACTACTTCGCTTCAAAAATCTTACTGGAATACTTGTTTTCTCTCCCCTCAGTATTGGCGGAAAATCAGCTCCTCTTATACAAAAACACTTTTTTTCATACTCTTGTGTTCTCTCATCATTTCCCCAATCTCCGCTTATAGTAAAATCTATCAATTCGCCTATACTTTTCACTCTCCACCCCTTTGGTATCGGTCCCAATTCGCTATCTACAAATTCACCCCCGCTGGATTTATAAGGTTCCCCATTTTCGTTTGGAAATTCAAAATCAATGAACCAGTGCTTGAATATCGCCTGTGCTATTTCTTCAAGCGTCTTGTTCATCTCGTTGTTGAGCTCGATTTTATCGTCAAAAGCAGAAAGAATGGCGGCGATTTTTTGCTGCTCGGGTAAGGAAGGAAGATTTATTTTCAACTCATTAAAGCATGATTTATCAACTCTTTGCCTTCCTGAAGTTCCAATCATATTTTTAACAGCATACTCTCTAATTTCTTGAGAACGAGATAAATAATAAACAAATAAATTATCTGTTACGCCTTCTTTCCCAGAAAACACCAAAAACTCAGTAGAGCCAAAACCTTTCTCTCCACTCTTTAATTCTTTAACATATGCTGTCTTTCCATTTTCCAAACATGGTGTAATTCTGGCAAAAAGAGTATCGCCATTTTTAAATTTACTACCTGAACCATTATATTTTCTAAATTTTATATTTGAAACCTTACGGGTATAAGGTTCTACCGATTGCATATCAATAAAAGGATATTCTTGCCCTTTCCTCAGCTCTCTATTTGGATTTATTTCAATAACCTCAGAGAAAATGACTTCCTTCCACTCACTCCCCATACCCTAACTCCTCCAAATTAGCCTTTATAATTTCGTCAAGCCTTCTCGCTTCCTTCATTTGTTGATAAAGTTTTTCAGTCAGCTCTGCCATTTTTTCTTCAAAAGGTATATCATCTTCCTGGGTCTCCTCCACGCCTACATATCTTCCAGGTGCAAGGACATAATCGTTTTGTGCGATAACCTCCATAGGAACCGAAGCACAAAAACCCTTTATATCCTGATACCCTTTTTTATTTCTCCAGTTGTGATAAGTCTCGGCAATCTTTTGAATTTCCTCATCGGTAAGTTCTCTATGCGTCCTGTCTACCATAACACCCATTTTTCTTGCATCGATAAAAAGAGTTTCTTTCGTTTCCCTACCTTTGCGGATGAACCACAAACACGCAGGAATTCCCGTTGTGTAAAACAGCTGTGGTGGCAGGGCTACCATACAGTCAACAAGGTTATCTTCTATAATTCTCTTTCTTATCTCATACTCCGCATTATTGCTTGTAGTCATAGAACCATTGGCAAGCACAAAACCAGCGACACCTTTTGGCGCAAGATGATAAATAAAATGCTGTATCCACGCATAATTTGCATTGGAATCTGGCGGAAGTCCATACTTCCACCTAACATCATTCGCCAACCTGTCTGCTCCCCAGGCACTGTCATTGAAGGGCGGATTTGCTAATATATAATCTGCTCTCAAATCTTTAAACTGGTCATCTGTGAAGGAATTCCCCAGCCTTATATCTGCTTCAATCCCTCTGATTGCAAGGTTCATTTTACACAGCCTATAAGTGGTCGGATTGGATTCCTGTCCATAGATTGAAATATCTCCCTTCTTGCCTGCATGAGCCTCTACAAAGCGAATGCTCTGGACAAACATACCCCCAGAACCGCAGCATGGATCAAAAACCCTGCCATGAAGTGGCTGAATTATTTCTACAAGAAGTTTAACAACACTCGAAGGTGTAAAGAATTCACCGCCTCTTTTCCCTTCTTTTTTTGCAAATTCAGACAGAAAATATTCATAAACTCTTCCTAAAACATCCAATTCCTCGTTTTTACCAAAATTAATGCTGCCAATCAAGGTGACAATTTCGCCAAGGGTGTGCGGATCCAAAGGCGCTTTAGCGTATACCTTGGGCAGAACACCTCTTAGATGCTTCGGATTTTCTTTCTCAATCAAATCCATAGCGTCATCAATAAGTTTTCCTATATCGCTTCGCCGAGCATTTGCCATTATATACTCATATCGCGCCTCTGGCGGTACATAAAATACATTTTCGGCTATGTATTCGTCTTTGTCTTCCAAAATAAATTGTGCCTCATCTTCGGAACTGCAATAATAATCCTCGTTTTTAGGATCTTTTATCAAATGTTCTAACTCTTCTCGACGATATTTAAATGCATCAGAGATATATTTTAAGAATATAAGCCCGAGGACAATATGCTTATATTCTGACGGCTCCATATTGTTTCGCAACCTATCGGCTGCCGCCCAAAGGGTTGAAGCAAAGTTTAACACCCCATCATTATTCTGACCCATTTCTTATTTCACTCCCTAAATAATTATTTCGCTTTTAATAAAATTAGGCTTTTTGCTCTTCCTTTTCCATAATATGGAAATAAGTATAAACCATATTTCTCAGCAATCGACTAATTGTTACATTGTAGCGTTGAGCAAGGCTTTTGATATACTCAAGCTCTGCATCGGAAACTTTTATATTAACCATTCTCCCTACCTTCGATTGGAAAGTATAGTCTTCCAATAACTGGTCGGGATGGAAATTATAAAGTATATACATAATCATCTTGGCACGGGTAGAAGCCAAATGGTTTTCAACCGCATATTTTTTTAGTTTCTTATGCATCTCGGGACTAATTAAGGCCCATATTTGATGAGGCTTTCTCACGAAATAAATCCCCCTCCCTCTTTTTAATCATAGCACAATGCATAGTGAAATTCATCAAGTATTTTTTTTTATTTTTCTTTAAACTTCGTCTGTAAAACTAAGGACTACTCTTTAGCATTGAAAATTACCTAATAAGGCTGACCTTGGCAAATTATTCTGTTTTGCTGTGATTTTTCTCTGTTTTTCTCACAATACTAACGTTTTTACCAGTAAATCACCTTTGTTCTCCAATGCTTGGTTTGTTTTTAAAATCGTGTCCAACATCTTCAACATCTTTTTTCAATTGTTGTTTTCTGCCACCGCTCCTGACCTTCTTGGCTTTTATGTATTGATATAAAGTTTGTTAATCGCTGTTAATCGCTATTAATTTCCATTAATAGCCGTTAATACAAATTAATAAGGATTAACAGACGTTAATAAAACTATCTCATCCAAAAATAATTTGAAGATACACGGGCTAATACCATCAGAATTCAGTCTTCTTACGATATTAACGTTTTTAAAAACTAAAAAAAGTTTAGGAAAACGTTTTTAAAATTACAGTTAAAAAACGAAAATCAAAAATTAGAACCTGTCTACAAAATTTTCAGCAAGATTGGCAGAAGCTTTTATGCAACATCGATTTTAAAAACGAAAGCTTTTGTCTCAATGTATTTAAAATCGTTCCCTTTATTTTTAAAAACGAAAGCCAAAAACGAAAAAAAATAAAGCCTCTGCCCTGAAAATCAGAGTAGAGGCTTTTCATTTTTCATTTTTCTTTAACCTGACACTATGCCTCTCGCTTTTAAAAACGTAAAATTTGATTTTAAAATCCCTTTTCAGGTATTATAAGACAAGAAAGGAGAGTGATAGAATGGCGCAAAATGATATCTGCATAAAGGATTTTAAAACGCTAATTGTCTGGCAAAAAGCAAGAGAACTGGCCAATGACATATACAAAATTTCCGCAAACTTCCCCGCATTTGAAACTTATGCAGTAAAATCCCAAATAATAAGGGCCGCTACCTCCATCGGCGCCAACATAGCAGAGGGTAACGGCCAGCTTTATCAGAAAAAACAAATCAATTTCCTTAATAATGCACTCGGCAGTGCATCGGAAACGCGGCATTGGCTTGTTGTCGCATTAGATAATGGATATATTTCTCAAGAAGATTATGTAAAGCTTGAAGAAAAAACCACAGAAATTATAAAAATGCTGATTAGTTTTATACGGAAATTACAGACTATACAAGAAAATGAAGATATAGCATAATTTTATTGCTTGAGTCAAATAAACATCTTCGTATTATTTGGGAATAAGTATATGCAAATTGCTTTAATACTTATTCCCTATTTTTTCTCTTACTGTCCTATAAAAACTTCATCCTCCACCAAATCTACTGCTATTGTTTTGGCCGTAACATAAAATCTAAAAAATATCCTCTCGTTAGTATCTACAATTTTTCCCATATCTCCTTCTTCAAGCTGGGAAATATAATTTTCATTTCTCTTAATTATTTCAGCCACTTTCTGTTCAATTGTTTTTCTTTCCGTCTGATCTGTAAAAATGCTGTCTTTTGTAAAATACAATCTTCGCTCCAGCTTCATTCCCCCCTGATTCTCTTTGTAATAATAATATCACAATTCCGTATATCTTTAAAGAAGACATTTTCCAAGCTAAAGAGCTCCAGAAAACTACTTTTTCATATGCAAAGTGAAGTTTATTGAAAAACTTTTTTCCCCTTTCGGAATGACTTTTTTACTCACGGAAAAACTTCCGCCAAAAACAATTTCCAAACTTGATCCTTCTCCCTTTTTCCTTCTCCCTAACTATGTTGTTTTAAAAAAAACCCTTTCCATTTCCAATCTTTCAATCCCGCATAAACTCTACTTGTCATTTCCTGGAAGGCAATAATGTTTTTCCGTAATGCAACTATATTTCTACTAAAATTTCCCAATCAAACTTCTTTTTTGTGCGAAAAAAGGCTTTCCGAATGGAACAGGGTCAAGGTTAAAAGGAAAAAGGGATAAGTGGCGTAAATTCCGCATTTTTTGAGGCCTTACCACTTATCCCTTCTCTTATTCCTTTACCCTTTATCCTTATCCCTTCATCTATCCTTTTCCCTTTCTTACCCCTCAACGGAACCACTTTTTTCGCATGGGTGGGAGGATTAAATGAAAAATACATCTGCATCACCGCCCGGTGGGCCTTTTATTCCACCGTAACGCTCTTGGCAAGGTTTCTGGGTTTATCCACGTCGCAGCCGCGGGCAACGGCGGCGTAATAGGCCAGAAGCTGCATGGGTATTACCGTTAAAACAGGCGTGAGGATAGGATGTGTTTTGGGGATATAAATCACATCATCCACCGATTTTTTAATTTCTTCGTTCCCTTCATTGGCAATGGCTATTACGTACCCTTCCCGGGCTTTGACCTCTTTAATGTTGCTCAAGGTTTTTTCAAACAGGTGTTCCTGGGTAACCGGAGCGATTACTGGAACACCTTCCTCTATAAGTGCCAGGGTGCCGTGCTTTAATTCCCCGGCGGCGTACGCCTCGGCATGGATATACGAAATCTCTTTCAGCTTCAGGGCGCCTTCCAGAGAAAGGGGATAATCCAGACCTCTCCCAATGTAAAATACGTCTTGATGCCCTGAAATCTTCCGCCCGATGGCTTTTAGTTTGTCTTCAGTGCCAAGTATGGTTTTTGCCTGGTCGGGAAGCTGTTTCATCGCTGTAATTATATCTTTTATGGTTTCTTCGGATAGGGTTCCCAGAGTTCGGGCAATGTACAGCGCTATAAGATCCAGTGCAATAAGCTGGGTGCTGTAAGCTTTGGTGGAAGCCACGGCTATCTCGGGACCGGCCCAGGTGTAGATAATGTCGTCGGCTTCTCGGGAAACGGAGCTTCCGACCACGTTGGTGATGGCAAGCACCCTCGCCCCCCGTTTCCTGGCTTCTCGAAGGGCAGCCAGGGTATCCGCCGTTTCTCCGGACTGGCTTATAATAATGACCAGAGTATCCTTATCTATCATCGGGTCTCTGTAACGGAATTCCGAAGCTATATCTACTTCCACCGGAATCCTGGTCAGTTTTTCTATTACGTATTTCCCGACCATTCCGGCGTGGTATGCGGTGCCGCAGGCGACGATGAAAATTTTTTTGATATTTAGCAAGTAATCCCTGTCGAGATGGACATCGTCGAGCTTAATCTCCCCTTTTTCCGGGAAAATCCTGCCGGCCATGGTATCTCTGAAAGCCCTGGGCTGTTCGTGGATCTCTTTCAGCATGAAATGGGGATAGCCGCCCTTTTCGGCCGCCACTGCATCCCATTTTACTTCAAAGACGTCTTTTTGAACAGGGTTTCCCGCAAAATCTGTGACTTTTATCTCGTCTTTTGTCATCCTGACCATTTCGCCGTCTTCCAGGATGTATACTCTGCGCGTATGCTGCAGGATGGCGGGTATGTCCGAAGCCACGAAGTTTTCGCCTTCGCCCAGGCCGACCACCAAGGGGCTGGATTTGCGGGCCGCCACCAGAGTTTCCGGCTCCCGCTTTGAAATCACCCCCAGGGCGAAAGAGCCCTCCAGCTTATTGACGGTTTTTTTCAGGGCTTCAAAGAGGTCGCCGTCGTAGAAGTGTTCGATAAGGTGCGGGACGACTTCGGTGTCGGTTTCGGATTTAAAGACATGACCCTGGGACTGCAGCCACTCTTTGAGCTCCTGGAAGTTTTCGATTATCCCGTTGTGCACCACTATGAAGTCGCCCGTGCAGTCGTCATGGGGATGGGCGTTGATGTCCGACGGCCTCCCGTGGGTGGCCCAGCGGGTATGTCCTATGCCCATATGGCCTTCGGGATAAACCCCGCCCAGTTTTTCTTCCAGGACCTTTATCTTGCCCTCACTCTTGATGAGTTTCATGCTGTGGGTATTGTAAATGGCGATTCCCGCCGAATCGTATCCTCTATATTCAAGCCTTTTCAGGCCGTCAAGCAAAATTGGTGCCGCTTCTTTATCTCCAACATAACCAACTATTCCGCACATAAGTCTTCCTGCCTTTCGCTATTGTGTTTTCAAAGTTCACTGCCCGGGCCCTTTTGTGCCGGCAATCGCTTGCCGGTTTTGTGAGCCTTTAACGGTGGCAGAACACCGTGGGGCATCCGCCGAACATTTCGATAAACCCCAACCTCGTCAACTCGCAAGTTTTTGCGAGTTCTGGCGCTTTTTTAAAACCGCCGCCGTTTTTGCGGCAAACCGTTATGCTTCAACAATCAAAAACCAATAAACCTTGTCATGCTTCAATTAAGTATCAACTCTCACCTGTCCGCCGTCTCTCTATATACATCACCACCTTTTTAATACTTTATCTTTTTAATTACCATCACCCCCTTTGCAAAATTATTATTTCTCCCTCCGGGAAACCCGCGGCAGAACTACGCCTCCCGTTGCAATTCACCTGCAGAGCGGGCCCCCGCGTCCCTAGCCCAGCTCCTCCCTGATTACCGCAGCTATTGTCTCCGCCACTTCTTTGATGGCGGCCTCTTCTTCTCCTTCCACCATGACCCGTATCAGGGGCTCGGTGCCGGACGGGCGGACTACAATCCTCCCTCTCTCTCCCAGGAATTCTTCGGCTTTTTTAATGGCCTCCCGGATTTTCGGGTTTCCTGCGTATTTCGACTTATCTTTCACCCGCAGGTTTACCAGCACCTGGGGGAATACCTTCATTATTTTTTTGAGTTCGGAAAGGGGTTTTTTCTCCTCGACCATCACTTTGAGCAGGTTGACCGCGGTGATAAGGCCGTCGCCCGTGGTGTTGTGGTCCAGGAATATGATGTGGCCGGACTGCTCCCCTCCGAAGTTGTAGCCCTCTTTCAAAATTTCTTCCAGCACATAGCGGTCGCCCACCCTGGTCCTGACCATTTTTATGCCTGCTTTCTTTAAGGCCACCTCAAGCCCCATATTGCTCATCACCGTGGTCACCACGGTGCCGTTTTTCAGGCGCCCCCGCCTGTTGAGATATGTACCGCAAATGGCCATGACGTGGTCGCCGTCTACCACTTCTCCCTTTTCATCCACCGCTATAAGCCTGTCGGCATCCCCGTCGAAGGAAAGGCCCACGTCGGCGCCGATCTCTTTCACAAAGCTCGATATGGCCTCCGGGTGGGTGGAGCCGCATTTCACGTTGATGTTACAGCCGTCGGGGCCGGCGTTTATAACGTGGACTTCAGCCCCCAGTTCTTTCAGCACCGCCGGAGCGGCCATGTACGACGCGCCGTTGGCGCAGTCCACCGCCACTTTCAGGCCTGTAAAGTCCGCCGAGGCCACCGATTTGACAAAATCCACATAGGGGCGGAGGCCGTCTTCGACATAAACCCTGCCCACCTGCGGTCCCGTCGGGCTCTGGATGCCGCCGTCGGGATTTTTGACCAGTGCCTCGATCTCGTCCTCCATGGCGTCCGGCAGTTTGAAGCCTTCCCTGTTGAAAAATTTTATGCCGTTGTATTCAACGGGATTGTGGGAAGCCGATATGACAACACCAGCATCGGCATTAAAATAGCGGGTGAGAAAAGCTATGGAGGGTGTGGGCATAACCCCTACCTTCAGGACATCGGCCCCCGCGGAACAAATACCGGCCACCAGGGCCGACTCCAGCATGTCGCCGGATATGCGGGTATCCCTGCCCACCACAATGACCGGCTTTTGATGGAGTTCCGAAAGCACGCAGGCCCCGGCCCTCCCCAGCTGATAAACCAGAATGGGGGTTAAATCCTTATTGGCAACTCCCCTGACCCCATCGGTCCCAAAGAGTCTCTCGCTCATCTATTTTCTCCTCTCCCATAATATCATCATATGCATCATATGCGGCGCAATGTGACCCTGATGCTTTCTGGTTGAATTTCCGCAATGGTATAGGGGCGGGGGATCCCGGCCCTTATCTTCAACAGGTGTTCCCCTTCTACGAGCCCCAGAACGTCTACGTAAATTTCCACCATATTTTTATTCACCTTATCAATAATACTCTCCGGCCCGCGCACTGTCAATACGATGTCTCTATTTTCCAGTTCCGCAGCAAACTCCGGCGGGAGGTTGTTAACCGCTATCTCCTCCGGTCGAAAGGTTAATGTTCTGGAAGACAGTTTTTCTATTTCCACCGTTACCCGCACGGTCTTCACCTGTTCTTCGAAAATTTTAACCCCCCTGGGAAGTATCAACCTCACATCCCTTGAGACGGTCTGGGTCAAGCCTTCAATATTAATGGGTTCCGTAAAGACAGTGTCGATACTTCTCAGAACATCCCGGCCGCCCGTCAAAACCACCACCGGGACGGCCACCCTGACGTCCTTTACAATATAGCCTTCCTGGGGATTGCCCTTTATATCGGGGCTGATTGGCACGCTGCTTACCGGGACAACCGGTACGGTTACCTCCACCACATCCGGCCTGAAGGTAATCCCCCTTTGCTCTCTGTCCTGGGCGTCAAGCACCCTGAGCGGCAGAGTGCTCACCACAGTGGCATTTTTGCCCGAAATATCCACCTGGACCGTAACCTTCTTGATGGAATTGACCAGTGTCCTGGGGCCTTTGACGACTACGGCCTGGGGCCGCACCACAGGTTTTGTATAGGCGTAGCCTTCGGCCGGTACGCCCTTAATGTCGGCATAGACCGGCATTTGTTCTTCTATCACCGCATCGAGCACCACCATGATTTCTTTTGGAGAAAAGTCCAGAAGCTCCACATTGCCCGGCACGGTGACGCTCACCGGCAGGAGATTCTCCCCTTCCATGCGGCCCTGCAGGTTTACTTCGGCTTCGATGTCCTGGGGTTTCAAATCGGCTATAAGGCTGCGCCTACCTTTGACCTTGACGTTTATATAAAACTGCTGATTTGTATTTCTTAGCGCAAATTTACTCTCGTCGAGATTCTGAAGTTTCACCGGCACATTCCGCACCACATAGGTGACCTGGGGATTTTGCTCATTCATAACATACATCCACATGACGAAGGCGGCAACCACCGAAATTATTTTAATGGCCAGCTCGCCGGACAGGAATTTACCCATTGGCTCTCCTCCAGTTCCACAGGGATGGCTTTTTTTCTTTAACCTGATATATATCTTTCAGCATGTTTTTAAGAGTCTTTATATCAAGATAACGGGTCAGCTTACCCTCTCTGGCCACCGAAATGACGCCGGTCTCTTCCGATACAATTATGGCCACGGCATCGGACTGCTCGGTAACCCCCAGGGCGGCCCGGTGCCTGGTGCCCAGTTCCTTGCTCAGGTTGGGGTTTTCCGTTAGAGGCAGGTAGCACCCAGCCGCCATTATCTTGTCGTTGCGGATTATGACCGCGCCGTCGTGCAGGGGGGTGTTGGGGATGAATATGTTTATCAAGAGCTCGGCGCTCACGTTTCCGCTTATCTTTATCCCCGTCTCAATGTATTCGTTCAGGCCGGTCTGCTTTTCCAGCACCATGAGCGCACCTATTTTGTCCCTGGAAAGCTCCTCCGCCGCCCCCGCTATGTGGTCTATGAGGCGGTTTAATTCCTCTTCGCCGAGGCTGAAAAGCGGCGCGGAGAAAAATCCGCCCCGCCCCAGCTGTTCCAGGACCCTCCGGAGCTCGGGCTGGAAAACTATGATTAAGGCTATGAATCCGAGGGTCATGGCATTTTTCAGCAGCCAGTTTATGGTGTATAGCCCCAGCCACTCGCTGATTTTTGTGGAGACCACCAGCACCAGTATCCCCTTCAAAAGCTGCACCGCCCGGGTCCCCCGGATGAGCTGTATGGCTTTATAAGACACATATGCCACTATGGCGATGTCCAGAAGGTCCATCAATCGAAAACCCTTAAAAAGCTCAAAAAGCTGTAAAGACATTTTTTCACCCCGGCCGATATATTACCTATTATAATTATAACATGATGCGGTTAATAAGTATATTTTAGAGCCGGTACCGCGAAAATTTTTTGTCACAGGCGCCCGGTTTCGCAATGTTGTTAATATTATATCATAATGAGGTTGTACATCAACATGTGATATAATTGACATAAACAAGCTGAAATTTTACAGACATACAGGAAGTGAGATTTTTGAGGTACCGCGTCGAGCACGACCTTCTCGGTGAAAAACAAATACCCGAAGACGCCTATTACGGCATACACACCCTGAGGGCAAAGGAAAACTTTCCCCTGACCGGGCGACCCATCCACAGGAAACTTATCATGGCGCTTGTCACGGTAAAAAAGGCGGCCGCCCTCGCCAACATGGAGCTTGGCCTTCTCCCGGAAAAGGTCGGCAGAGCGATCCTATGCGCCTGTGACGAAATCCTGGCCGGAAATCTTCTGGACCAGTTTATCGTCGACTCCATTCAGGGCGGGGCCGGGACTTCCTCAAATATGAACGCCAATGAGGTCATCGCCAACAGGGCCATCGAAATCCTCGGGGGCGCAAAGGGCGATTACTCCATAGTGCACCCCCTCAATCACGTCAACCTATCACAATCTACCAACGACGTATACCCGACGGCGGTGAGAATCGCGGCCATATGGCTTCTCAGGCCTTTAAGCGAAAGTATGGCCCGTCTCCAGGAAGCCCTGCAGGAAAAGGAAAATGAATTTTCGGATGTGATAAAAGTAGGCCGCACCCAGCTGCAGGATGCGGTGCCTGTCATGCTGGGCCAGGAATTCGGAGCATACGCCCAGGCGGTGGCCCGGGACAGGTGGCGCCTCTATAAGGTGGAGGAGCGCCTCCGCCAGGTAAACATCGGAGGGACCGCCGTGGGGACCGGCCTCAACGCCGACAGGAGATATATCTACCTCGTCACGGAAAAGCTCCAGGACCTCACGGGCCTGGGGCTTGCCCGGGCGGAGTACCTGATGGACCCCACCCAGAACGCCGACGTATTCGTGGAGGTATCCGGTCTTTTGAAATCCGCAGCCGTTAACCTTTCCAAGATAGCCAACGACCTGAGGCTTCTTTCTTCGGGGCCCAGGGCGGGTCTTGGCGAAATAAACCTGCCGCCGATGCAGGCGGGTTCCTCCATCATGCCGGGCAAGGTAAACCCCATAATCCCCGAGGCGGTAAATCAGGCGGCCTTCCAGGTCATGGCCAGCGACCTGGCCATCACCCTGGCGGCCCAGGCGGGCCAGCTGGAGTTGAACGCCATGCTGCCGCTCATCGCCCACAACCTCCTGGAATCCCTGGAGCTGATGGAGCGCGCCGTGAATATCTTTATAGACCGGTGCGTATCGGGCATTACGGCAAACCGCGAGCGGTGCAAAAAACTCCTGGACCAGAGTTTTTCCACATTGACGGCCCTGACCCCTCACATAGGCTATGAAGCCGCCACAGAAGTGGCCCGGAAGGCCCGTTCGGAAGGCCTTTCCGTGCGGCAGGCGGTCCTGGAGCTGGGACTGATGGATGAAGAACAGCTGGACAAGGTGCTGCGTCCCTACGAGCTTACAAAGCCGGGGATAGCGGGGCAATGACGGCTTTTGCCTGAAGCGCAGGCGTTTTTCCGGATTTCATTAATAACTTGAAGAGGTGAAAACTTATGGAAAGCGGTCTGAACGCCACTCCCACCGCCAGCCGGCTGCACATCGCCATATTCGGGCGCCGGAACGCGGGCAAGTCGAGCTTGATAAACGCTATCACAAATCAGGACATAGCGTTGGTGTCATCAGTGGCCGGCACCACCACCGACCCGGTGTTTAAAGCCATGGAGCTTTTGCCGCTGGGGCCGGTGGTCATCATCGACACCGCCGGCATAGACGATGTCGGGGAGCTCGGCGAGCTCCGGGTAAAAAAGACATACCAGGTATTAAATAAAACCGACCTGGCGGTGATTATCGTCGACGGCCGGGTCGGCGTCACGGATTACGACATGGACATCGTCCGGAAGGTAAGAGAAAAAAATATACCGCTGGTGGGGGTAATTAATAAAAAAGACCTGGCAAACTACACCGGGGAAGACAAGAAAAAATGGGAAAACCTCCTGGGGACAAACCTCATAGAGGTTTCGGCATTGAAAAAACAGGGCATCGAAGAGTTAAAGCGGGAAATAATCAATAAGGCCCCGGCCGATTTTTCCGAGCTTCCCATAATCAGCGATTTGATAAATCCGGGCGATTTTGTGGTGCTGGTTATACCCATAGACAAAGCTGCCCCAAAGGGCAGGCTGATTCTCCCGCAGCAGCAGACCATACGGGACATCCTCGACCACGATGCAATGGCTATCGTTACCAAGGAGCATGAGCTCAAAGAAACCCTCGACCATCTTTCAAAAAAGCCCAGGATCGTGGTCACCGATTCCCAGGCGTTTCTGAAAGTGGCCGCCGATACGCCAAAAGACGTGTGGATGACTTCCTTTTCCATCCTGTTTGCTCGCCATAAAGGGGATCTGGCCCAGCTGGTGGCGGGGATTAAGGCCGTGGAAGAATTGAAGCCCGGAGACAGGGTTTTGATATCCGAGGCCTGCACCCACCACCGCCAGGCCGACGACATAGGTAAGGTAAAAATCCCCCGCTGGCTCCGGCAGGTGGCGGGAGGGGATCTGCACTTCGAGTGGTCCAGCGGCTTTTCCTTCCCCGAAAACCTGCATGAATTCAAGCTGGTGGTCCACTGCGGAGCCTGCATGTTGAACCGCAGGGAAATGCTCTACCGCCTCTCAGTTCTCAAAGAAAAAAATATCCCCGTGGTAAACTACGGGGTGCTGATAGCTTATATTCACGGTATACTGGATAGGGCGCTGCAGCCGTTTCCCTACGCTCACACAATCCTAAATCTCCCGGGTTGAAAATTCGACCGTAGAGTCGTATCAATCTGAAAAATTTACTGCGGCAGGAGCTGCGTTTTCTTTGCCCTTTTCACAAATTTCTTCTTCAGTATCTTCAGCCGGAAGAAATCTTCCCTTTCCTTTTCTTCCAGCACTTCGGAGATCGTCTTTACGATGGATTCGTATCTGGGTATCTGGATGTTTTTGAGGGCGTTGGCCCTCTTTTGTGTCCTCTTGATTTCCGTGGCCAGCCTGTAGACCGAATCCTCCACTTCCGCCAGTTCATACAGCAGGTACTTTACCTCGTGGAATTTCTGCATGGCCACATCCAGGGCGGTATTGGTGTGGTAAAAGCTGTAATAGTGCTCCAGGTCCTGCTTTTCATACCTTATGGTGGGTATTTCGACGCCCATGACGCTGCGGGTGAGAACGGTAAACTCTGTGGCGAGGGGCACCGATTTGGCCACCTCGTAGACCTCGGTGATCCCCAGCGTTATGTTGGCGGTCTTCAGGGCTTCGTAGGCGTCTTTGAAAATGTCCCGCACCTTATTCTGTATTTCCTCCGCCCTGTCCATCAGGCCCATCATTTCCCTTATCAGGACGTTGCGCTTTTTGTCCAGGAGTTCGTATCCCTTCCTGGAAAAGGCAAGAGCCGCCTGGGCGGCCATCAGATTCGCCTTGGTCGGAGCTATGTTTTCCTGCATAAGGCCATCACTTCCTCAGGTATTTTTTCACAAGGGAAGGATCCACTCTTGTGAGCTCCTGCTCCGGCAGGATCGAAAGAAGCCGCCACATCAGGTCCAGAGTCTTTTCTATATCCCTGTTTTCGTCAAACCCCTGTTTTACAAAAATGTTTTCGAACTGCCTCCCGAACTCCATGTACTTTTTGTCCGTCTCGGAAAGTTCGTCTTCGCCGATGACCTGAGCCAGCGCCCGCACATCCTGAACCCTGGAATAGGCTGAAAAAACCTGGTTGGCCACGTCTGGATGGTCCTCCCGGGTGTACTCCTCGCCTATGCCGTCTTTCATAAGCCTGGACAGCGAAGGCAGCACATTTATGGGAGGGTAGATGCCCATCTGGTGCATGGCCCTGTTTAAAACAATCTGGCCCTCGGTTATATAGCCTGTCAGGTCCGGCACGGGGTGGGTTATGTCGTCGTTGGGCATTGTGAGTATGGGTATCTGGGTTATGCTCCCGGGTGAACCCTTGAGCATTCCGGCCCTTTCGTAAAGGCTGGCCAGATCGGAATACATATAGCCGGGGTAGCCTTTTCTCGAAGGCACCTCTTCCCTTGCGGAGGAAATCTCCCTGAGGGCCTCGCAATAACTGGTGATGTCCGTCATGATGACCAGCACGTGCATGCCGCACTCAAAGGCCAGGTATTCGGCCGCCGTCAGCGCGCAACGCGGGGTTATTATCCGTTCCACCACCGGGTCGTCGGCCAGGTTTAAAAACATCACCACCCGGTCCATAACTCCGGCCTGTTCAAAGCTTTTCCGGAAAAAATCCGCTTCGTCGTGTTTTATCCCCATGGCCGCAAACACCACGGCGAACTTCCCGGCTTCGCCTTCGGATATCCTGGCCTGCTTTACGATCTGGGCCGCGATTTCATTGTGGGGCAGGCCATCCCCCGAAAATATGGGCAGCTTCTGGCCCCGGATGAGGGTAATAAGCCCGTCGATGGCGGAAATACCGGTCTGAATATAGTTCCTGGGGTAAAGCCTTGCCACCGGGTTCATCGGACGGCCGTTTACATTGTACATCCTCGGCGAGTATATCTCCCCCGCCCCGTCTATGGGGCGGCCGATGCCGTTTAGTACCCTGCCCAGAATCTCCCGGGATACCGGGATTTCCATGGGCCTGCCGCTCAAAGAAACGCCGGCGCCGTCCAGGGAAAGCCCCGATGTGCCTTCGAAGACCTGTATTATGACCCTGCCGCCGTCTATCTGGACGATCTTGCCCGTCCTGTGCCTTCCATCCGCTTCTTCTATGTCTACGATTTCATCGTAAACCGCGTCTTTTACGCCGTCCAGCACAATAAGCGGGCCTTCGGCTTTTTCAAGCTTTAAATATTTAACCTTCATTACTTGCACCTTCTTTGTATACGCTTTCAAGGCCGTCGTAGTATTCGTCTATTCTGGCGGCCATCTCGTCAAAGAAACCGGGCTTATCCCCGGAGTAGTTGTACTTCATCATGATTATCTCGGTAAAGAGGTTCTCATCTTTAACCCGCGAAATGGGAATCCCCTTTTTAATGCAGGCCCTGGCTCTTTCGTAGAGCCTGTCGATCACCCTTAGCATGCCGTACTGTCTGGCAAGGGGGACGTAAGAATCTTCTTTGTGATAAGCGTTCTGCTGGAGGTAGCCCATTTTGATTATCCTTGCGATTTCCAGTGTAAGCCGCTGTTCGTCTGGAAGCACGTCCTCGCCCACGAGTTTGACAATATCCATCAACTTGTTTTCTTCCTGGAGAAGTTTCAGCATTTTGACCCTGAGTCCCAGCATGTCTGGCGCCACGTTGTCCCTGAACCAGTCGTTAAGCATAGTCACATAGCCGCTGTAGGAAGAAAGCCAGTTTATGGCCGGGAAATGCCTGGCGTAAGCCAGTTCCCTGTCCAGCGCCAGGAACGCCCCCACCACCCTTTTGGTGGCCTGGGTGACCGGCTCGGAAAAATCTCCGCCTGCCGGCGAAACGGCGCCTATTACCGTAATTGAGCCCTCACTCCCGTTGAGGTTTTTAACGTATCCCGCCCGCTCATAAAACTGTGCAAGCCTTGACGCGAGATACGCGGGATAGCCTTCTTCGGCGGGCATCTCCTCCAGCCTGCCGGCGATTTCCCTCAGGGCTTCGGCCCAGCGCGAGGTGGAATCGGCCATGATGGCCACGTTGTAGCCCATGTCCCTGTAGTACTCGGCAATGGTTATGCCGGTATAGATGGAAGCTTCCCTGGCGGCCACCGGCATGTTGGAGGTGTTGGCTATGAGCACCGTCCTGTCCATCAAAGGCTTTTGAGTCCTGGGGTCTTTCAGCTTGGGGAAGTCCTCCAGAACCTCCGTCATCTCGTTGCCGCGCTCGCCGCAGCCTATATAGACAATAATGTCGGCATCGCTCCATTTGGCCAGCTGGTGCTGGGTGATGGTCTTCCCGGTGCCGAAGCCTCCCGGTATGGCGGCGGTGCCGCCCTTGGCCAGCGGGAAAAAGGTGTCGATAACCCTCTGGCCGGTGACCAGCAGTTTTTCTATGGGCATTCTCTTGGCCACGGGCCTGGGCGTCCTGACGGGCCATTCCTGGTACATCTTGAGCTCATGCCTTTTATTGCCGTCTTCAAGGATTACCAGAGTCTCATTTATATTATACCGGCCGTCGGCTTTTGCATAAACCACCCTTCCGCCGATTTCGGGAGGAACCATGAGTTTATGGACGACAAAGGACGTCTCCTGCACCTCGCCGAAAACATCCCCCCCTTTCAGCACATCCCCCTCTTTCGCCAGCAGTTTTACGTCCCAGGTTTTCTCTTCATCCAGGGATATAAGGCCTATGCCCTCCGGGATAAAGCTGAAACCTGAAGCGTAAATTCTGGAAAGAGGTCTTTCTATCCCGTCGAAGATATTGCCGATGATTCCCGGGCCAAGCTTCACCGAAAGAGGCTTGCCGGTGCCCCGCACCGGCTCCCCCATCTTGAGGCCCGAGGTCTCTTCGTATACCTGAATGGTGGCGAGGTCCTCCTCCAGAGATATTACTTCCCCGATGAGCCTCTTTTCTCCAACCATTACCATTTCCCTCATCATGAAGCCTTCCATGTGTTTTGCCTTTACCACAGGGCCGTTTATATATATAATCTCACCGTTTTTTTCCAAAATTTACACCCCCTCGCCCAGCCGCTGGGAGATAAGCTCTCCCACCAGCCGGCGACTTTCCTCTATGGTGGTATTTACCGTATAATCTACCTCAACCCTGCCGTCGCCGCTCCTGGCAAAGACTCCGCCGACCATATCGTCGCATTTTTCGATTCTAAAGCTGTCCTCGCCTCTCAGGGTCTTGATAAAATCCGCGATCTCCCGCCCGTTTTTTTCTACGTCTCGGGCGCTGAACCGGTAGACCACAAACTGCCCGGGTGTAAAACGACAGGTGACCTCGGAAACGGCCTTTTTCAGAAAATCTCCGTAGGCGGGCGTCTCGATAAAATTTCCCGCCTGCCGTTTTACCTCATCCATTATCCTGTCTACAAGCTCCTGCCTTTTTTTAAGCAAAGACAGGTGACGGTCCGACAGGGCTTTTGAAATCATCCGCTGCTTTTTTATCTCCGCTTCCCTCTTTACCTCTTCAATGGTTTCTTCTTTTCTCTTTTCATATTCCCCGGTTATACCGGCCTTTTCCTGTTCATACTGGTCCAGGAGCCTCTGCCTCCTGGCCTCGTATTCGCTTTCCAGCCTGTCAAAGATCACTTTGGTAAAGAGGTTGATTTTATCCTCCAGGGTGGCCACTTCAATCACCTCAAATCTTAAGTCCCACCGACTCCCTGATATACCTGGTCAAAAAGTCGGCGGGCCGCCTGCTGCCGTGCCGGTCTGGGATTTCCACGATCACGGGCAGGCTCCTGGAAAGTTTAAGGTTGTCGACCTCTTCTTTAACCTTTTCCGCCAGGAGTTCGGTAATGAGAAGAATGCCTATTTCCGGGTCTGAGGAAAGCCTCCTTAATTCTCGCAAAACCTCATCCCTTTCATGGACAACCTCCCCTTCAACTCCCGCAAATCGCAATCCTGTCAGGGTGTCGGTATTGTCGCTTAAAAGAAAAACCTTCATGGGCCATCCCCTCTACAGGTTGCCGAGTATCATGATTGATACGATCAAGCCGTATATGGCTATACCTTCGGCAAGGCCCACATATATCAGGGTCTTGCCGAGGATTTTCGGGTCTTCGGATACCGCGCCCAGTGCCGACGAACCCACGGCCCCGACTGCGTAACCCGCACCTATGGTGGCAAGGCCTGTGGAAAGGGCCGCCGCCAGGAACCCCATGCCTGCCTGCGGATTGCCTGCAGACGCCGCCCGAGCCTGCTCAGGCATCAGGAAAAACAGGAATACGGCCACAAGGGCCGAATAAAGACCCACGCTGTATTTTATCGCTTTTCTGGCCGCCGCCGTGACGGCTCCGTCGCCTTTCTTATACATGTAAAACCCCGCCGCAACGGTCAGTATTGAAATAGCTACAGCTAAAAATACAATCACATACATGATGAATACCCCCAATTTTTTAAATTGCCATTTTAAGATTAACGCTCTTTTTCCCGGCCGCCCTCAACATCCGGAATATGTGTAAACTTCTTTTCACCCTGGGCTGCACCGAAAGTCTTACGGGAACATACTCAATACCATCTCCCTTGAAGTATTTGCTGAAGAGTTCATAGTACTCCAGCCTGAGGGCCTGGATAAACACTATCAGCCCTTCAAGGCCGATAATCACCAGGTTTCCAAGCACCAGCAATACGATACCGGCCGATTTGCTCCCCGCCATGCGGGCCATGGTAGAAAAGGCGATGTACAGTCCCACGTGGTTTAAAGCAAAGGCGCCGACCCTTATGAAGGATATGGTGTTGGACAGCATGGAAAGGAGTGTCTCTATGACGCCGAAACCTTCTTCAACGTAGTAGTCGGCCGGCGGTTCACTGTACAGCCTTGGGGCGCCCGTCAGCTTGTTGGATAAGGGCTGTTTGAAAACCATCAACAGCAGCAGTACGGCCATGATGTAGGCCTCCGCCGGGGTATACCCGCTCCTGCCCAATGCGAGACCGGCGATTATATATATCAGCAGCAGGTAGAAGGCAAGACCCACCACACCGTTGCGCCCGAAAACGCCCTCCTCCAGATTCTTTTGAATGCTGGAATTCAGGATGTTATATATGAAGCCGGCGGTGATAAGTATCACGCCAATCACCACTGCGCTTATTAGCATATAGTTGATATTGGCCATGGGCCTTACGATAAGCGGCGGTATTATCTCTTCCGAACCGAAGACGCTGCCGTAAAAGAATCCAAACAGGGTGGAGCTGGCCCCTATCCTCGCCAGCACGCCACCCAGAGATTTCCTTTTCATGGCAAATTCCAGAATGAGTCCGGATAAAAAGAGCACCAGGCCCTGGCCCACATCACCGAACATCAGGCCGAAGAGCAGCATGTATGTCAGCCCGAAAAAAACGGTGGGGTCCTTTTCGTTGTAGGCCGGGGTGCCGTACATCTTCACAAGAGATTCAAAGGGCCTGAAAATCCCGATGTTGCTTAGTTTTGTCGGAGGAGTCAGGCCCGCCCGGGGACTGTCGACATCATCTATAAGGATTATTATATCGTCTCTGAAGTGCCCTTCCAGTTCCTCTTTGAGTTCATTCACCCGGCTTACGGGCACAAAGCCGAACATGAAAAACAGGTTTTTCCCGAAGGCCAGGTTGCTTTTTAATTCTTCCACCTTTTTTTCCATTTCCAGTCTTGAATAAGCTTTTTCTATTTCGGAAAGGTTCTGCCTTTTATACTCCTCCAGGGATTTTTTAAGGTCATCGATGACCTTCCGGTCTTCGTCAATGCTCTGCCTCAATTTTTCAATGATCTGAGAAGCCGTTCCGTCATAGCCTTCCGGGATGGAAAGCTGGGTGTAGTTCAAAGAGCCGAATATTTTTTCGGCGGTCTCTTCAAGGCTGTTGGGGGTTATGGAGACGAGAACGGCGTTCCTGCCTTCCACAGCCACCTTCTTTACCACCGCCGGTATGTTCTCGTAATTCTGCTTTAACCTTGTGTAGTTTTCTTTCGGCAGTTTAATGAGCCGGAAGGTGAGATATTTCATTTTTGTAAGGCGGCCCACATCAATGTTCAACTGCTCCAAAAACCTCAGGTTGTTGATGTACTCGTTCTTTTTCTCTATGGAGGCCGTCCGCTCCTTAAGTTCACCGGCGCTGGCCTTGATTTTTTCATAGATGCCCGACAGGTTTTTCATGTAGTCGTCGTAATCATAATCCTGTCCCAGATTTTCGACCAGCACTTCGGGTCTTATGTTGAAAAGGTCCATCAGAGATTTTACCACTTCTTCATCCCGCGAAAAATCCCTTTTTGAAGAATAGGACTTTAAAAAAGGCAGTTCTTCCAGAGCCTCTATATTTTTCTCATTCGGCGGCAGGATAAAGTCGCTGGAATTCACTCTCGAGAGGGCATTAATCATGTGCAGGCTCCCATTGAGCACCACCAGGCGAAGGATCCTGCTGGTCAGCTTGGCCTTGCCAATTACCCCCATGATTTTCATTTTTTCCACTGCCATATCAAAATCGCCTCCTGATTGCCACTATACGGCCCTCACAAGAAATTTTTTAACTTCATCGGGGGGCAGGTTGTATCTGATGCTTTCCACGATGGAAATGATGTCCCTTATCTCAAACTCCAGAAACAGCACGTAAGCTACGGTCTGTATTATATTCATCCGGTACAGGCGTTTTAAGGCTTTCAGCCTGTAGTATATATACCTGTTCAAACGCCTTTCCATGTATATGTCCCGCGTCTCTTCCTTGTTAAACAAAAATCCGTAACCGGTCGACATGGTCAGCCTGTACAGCTCTTCAAGACTTTTTGCATAGCAGAGGGCCTTTCGATCCGCAAACGTAAGCCTGTCCCCGAAATTTATCGTGTAGTTCAACAATTCTTCGGGTGACAGGCGATAAAATTTTTTACCCCGGTACACCCACTGCAGGTTGTAAAGGTCCGCCACCACGCCCTGCCATTTTTCCAGGACCTTGCGGTCCGCCGCGGATATCCTTTTCCAGTTCTCCCGGATTATGCTGAAATACGCCATGTCCAAAGCCATTTCAAATCTAAAGAGGTTATCTCTTTTGCCGTCCAGAAGCGGTTCCAGGTAATCGTAAAATTCGGAGCCCCTCACGGAGTATATCAATTCCCTGACTGTTCCAGCCTCAAAAACCCGCTGCGGGTCCACCCGGCTGTATTTGCCGATGAACAGGTGAGGGATTTCTCGAAGTATTTCCTCTTTCCTGCCGTTGGCTATGGCCCTGGCGAGTCTTTTCAAGTCCTCTATCTCGTACTTCATATAGAGGGAGCGGATAAAATCCCTGTAGCTGTCGTGATAGTAATGCATCAACCTGTCTATGTTGTTTATCATGTTTCTCTTCAAAATTTCTTCCAGATTTCTCCTGCTGACTTTTTCCGTGTTTACGTCTTCCAGAAAAGTCCTGTATGATGTATATTCCCTGAGATACCTGGCCACCTCCGCCACGGACCTTTTCTGTATCATATTCGCATAGTCGTCCTTCTTCAAAAAGCGTCCTTCCATGGCCCGTATCTTGGTGTTCACTGCGGCATAGCGGGTCACCGTATCCATATCTTATTACCTCTCAACGCTAAAAATCTTTTTCAAAACTTCCTGCTCAATATCTTTTTTAACCGTCTCAAATTCCTCTTCCATTTTCTGCAGGATGGCCGCGGTCCCGGCGTTTATCTGCTCCACCTTTTCCTGCGCCTCCCGCGTTATTCGGTCACGGGTTTCCTCAGCCGTTTTCTCTATTTCTTCATTCAGATGCCGGGCCGTTTGTTGCAGTTCGTCTTTTAACCGTTTTTCAAGGAGGGCAAGCTCTTTCTCCCTTTTGCCCTGGATTTCCGTCGCCCGGGTGTCAATCTCCAGCAGCCTCATGATGGCCTGTTCTTCCATATGCATCACCTTGCCAGCCAGGATTCTGATTTTAACGAGTTATATAGATATATTACTCCTTTGATTTTTAAAGGCAATTCCGATAAAACCCGGAATACCGCCTTTTATCCCGGCTTATTGTAGTTATACAGCAATAATCTGTTCTATATCAACTTTGCTCTTTGTATTTTTGCGGAAAAGGGTCGTATACAATATACTTTGTTTACCATTCCTCCGGCTGAAGAGTCGATTTTTATCTGTTGTTTTGTCCTGACGATTTTGCCATCCAAAAACAAATAATTATTGACGTTTATTCTTATGAAATGTATAATATGATTAAATTTGAATATAATCATATTATTTCGGGAGGCTGAAAGTATTGTCTTTGTTATGTTTATTGAAAGCCCTGGCAGATGAGACCCGGTTGAGAATACTTAACCTGCTGATGGAAACCGAACTTTGCGTCTGTGAGCTGGAAGTCTTATTAAATATTAATCAATCCAATGCTTCAAGACATTTAAACAAACTGAGCAACGCCAATTTGGTAACATATGAAAAAAGGGCCCATTATGTATATTACCGTATAAACAAAGAAATGCTTGATAAGTATCCTTTTTTAAAAGCGATTTTAAAAGAAGGGCTAAGCGAAATAAAGCAGTGCGAAAAAGACAGGGAAAAATTGTCAATATATAAAAAAAGCGGGATTACCTGCGAGCAGTTAAAAGAAGGAAAGCTTGCCGCTTATCTTTAGACAGAGAGGGATTCTATGTGAACAATGATATGGAGGTATTGGAGCACTGGCTGACCCGGGGGTCAAAGATCGTTGCCAGCATTGCCCCGTCATATGTTGTTGAATTTGATGAACGCCCTAAAAAAATCGCAGGCGCACTCAAGAGCCTTGGGTTTTATGGAGTTGAAGAAACCATAGCAGTACTGCCCGAAATTATAGAAGCAAGGCATAGAGCTGTAAAAAAATCAAATAACCCTGTAATTTTCAATTCATGCCCTGTCGTATGGAACTTGATCGAAACACGTTACCCCCATTTAAAAAAATTTATATTAAACTTGCCATCTCCGATGATACTGCACGCCCGTCGTTTAAAAAGAAAATTTAACGACGCAAAAATAGTCTTTTTAGGCCCCTGCATGGCAAAAAAATGGGAGCAGTCCCGCTTTTACAATGAGACCACTTTAGACCTTGTCTTAACTTTCAGAGAGATCAGAGAGGTCTTCAAAAGGCACGGTATTAGCATATCCCAGCAAAATGAAGAGAATTTTCTTTCAGATGCGCCGCTGTGGGTTAAATTAGGTGCGCTTGTTTACTATAAATCCGGGATTGAAAGCGTTATTAAACTTTTAGACAACTGGGAATATGAAAAACCCGATTGCCTTGCAATGGAACTGCTGGCGTGTGAAGGGGGGTGCATAAACGGCCCCGGGATAACTTCTACAAAAACATTAGAGCAAAGAACAAGCTTTTATCAAAAAAGAATTCTGGCATTTGATTAAATTCATCTCTTTATGAGGAGGATATTTTATGGGAAAAGTCACCGTTCAATTTTCATGGCCTTTGAACGCTTATACCGAGAAAGATCAGGTGGACCTTGAAGTAGATGGAGAGATTAAAATAAAAGACCTAGAAAAAATAATAATTGAACGCTTTCCAGGACTAAATCACAGTTCGATAAATTTAAAATACATTTATTATGTTGTAGACAATAAGACCCTGATGACCGACAAAGAGGCAACTTTAAAAGAAGGCCAGGAAGTGAGATTATATCAGCCTGCAATAGGAGGGTGAGAAATTTATAAGACGGCATACTGTTGAGTTGGTGATAAGTTTTAATATTTATTAAAACCAAAAATTGGAGGTATTCATATGGAATCTGCTACCAAAAATACAAAAGCAAGTGAAAAAAAAGGTCTGAGCTTATTTGAAAAATACCTTACACTATGGGTCGCGCTGTGCATTATCGTGGGAGTCGCCATAGGACAGTGGTTCCCAGCATTTCCAGAGACTTTAAGCATGTTTGAATACGCCCATGTCTCCATACCTGTTGCTATATTGATATGGCTGATGATCTACCCTATGATGTTAAAAATTGATTTTTCCAGTATCGTGCGCGCCACCAAAAATCCAAAAGGGCTTATTGTCACGTGGGTTACAAACTGGCTCATCAAGCCCTTCACAATGTATCTTATTGCGGGATTTTTTCTGAGAGTTGTATTTAGACAGTGGATTTCACCGGATCTCGCCACAAGTTACCTCGCCGGAGCAATACTGCTGGGGGCGGCGCCCTGCACCGCCATGGTATTCGTATGGAGCTACCTGACAAGGGGAAACCCCGCCTATACGCTGGTGCAGGTGGCGACAAACGATCTCATCATCTTATTTGCCTTTACTCCTATTGTGGCATTTTTACTGGGAGTCAGCAATGTGAGAGTTCCTTACGATACCCTATTTTTATCGGTGGTATTGTTTGTGGTTATACCGCTTACTGCAGGATACCTGTCTAGAAAATATATCATACAGTATAGGGGCCTGGACTATTTTGAAAACGTATTTCTGAAAAAGTTCGATAACGTAACCATCATCGGGCTGCTCCTTACCCTGATAATTCTTTTCTCATTCCAGGGAGAGATAATTCTTGGAAATCCGCTGCATATCGCATTAATCGCAGTCCCCCTCATAATCCAGACTTTTCTTATATTCTTTATAGCATATTTCTGGGCCATGCTGTGGAAACTCCCTCACGACATCGCCGCTCCCGCGGGAATGATAGGAGCCAGCAACTTTTTTGAACTGGCGGTAGCCGTGGCCATATCGCTTTTCGGCCTGGATTCGGGAGCCGCCCTGGCCACGGTTGTGGGTGTTTTGACGGAAGTCCCCATTATGCTGACGCTGGTGAGAATAGCCAATGCTACGCGGCACTGGTTTCCGACTGCGTAACCATGCCGCCGCAAGTAACAAATAACTATTCTGATATATAAAGCAACATTTTCATCATCAGCTGGTGATGCATCTGCAGCATTGGATGTCTAAAATCAAAAAATAATTAAAGGAAGGATTTGGTTTTATGAAGATAAAAGTGGGTTTTATATGTGTGGGAAATTCCTGCAGGAGCCAGATGGCCGAGGGTTTTGCCAGGCATTACGGAAACGACATGATTGAGGCGTACAGCGCCGGGACGAATCCTGCGGCGGAAATAAATCCAAACGCGGTTCTTGTCATGAAGGAAAAAGGCATAGATATAAGCGGCCAGTATCCCAAACTGCTGGAAGATATACCCTCCGGGCTCGACATTTTAATCACCATGGGGTGCGGGGTGGAGTGCCCGTTTGTCCCCTGCAAGCACAGGGAAGACTGGAGGCTTGACGACCCCGCCGGCAAGCCGGTGGAAGAATTCAGAAGGATTAGAGACTTGATAGAAGAAAAGGTAAAGCTTCTGATAAAAAGAATAAAAAATAATGAATTTGATTTGTAAAAAAAAACACAAGATTGATGGTTATGTTTTAAAAAATCGGGGAATCATTCTTATAAATGGAATGATTCCCCTTTTCCGTTATTGCTGAGCCTCTGCTAATATTTTCTTGATATCCTCTTTATCCAGTACTTTGCCCGAAGACTTGACTTCTCCATTTACCACAAGGCCGGGGGTATACATGATATCGTATTCCATTATCTTGTTTATCTGTGTAACTTTTTCAATTTCGGCAGTGATTCCCAGTTCCTCTAAAGCTTCACGGGTATTTTTCTCCAAAGCCTTGCACTTTGGACATCCCGTCCCCAAAATTTTAATTTCCATGAGTTCACCTCCCTATTTTTCATGTCATTGTATTTGCAGAAGGAAAACCCTTCCAACCAGCAGTTTCATCCCGCAATCATTCCGAAAATATAACCGACTATCGTTGACATTATTATAACAAGTGAAACATATGTGACTGTCTTTTTCGGTCCTAAAATACTGTTTAGGACGAGCATGCTTGGGAGGCTGAGTGCCGGACCCGAAAGCAGCAGTGCCAGCGCCGGGCCCTGCCCCATGCCGGACCCCAGCAGCCCCTGGAGTATGGGCACTTCGGTTAGTGTGGCAAAATACATAAATGCTCCCACAACCGATGCTATAAAATTGGATAATATTGAATTTCCGCCCACTACCGCTGCCACGTATCTGGACGGAATGATTCCTGCGTCGATCCCGGGTCTTCCCATCAGAAATCCCGCTACCAGCACACCGATAAACAGGAGTGGGAGTATCTGCTGTGCAAAGCCCCAGGTGGATTCCATCCAGGAGGAAAGCTCGGCCTTTTTAAACCATCTAATAAGAATGAATCCCAGCAATACAAGCAAAATGATTATGATATACCACTTTATATTATATACGGCACTGAAAAATCCCACCGGTTGGGTGGGTTTACCCCATGCGGCAAAGATAAGGATAAAAACCAGGTTTGCAAAGTATATGAGGTTCTGTGTTAAGGACCGCCCTTCTTCCATGCCGGCACCGTTTTTTCCGGCAGATTTTTTAAGCCGTTCGCTATCCTCTTTTTTAAATAGAACAGCCATGATGAGCCCTATGATGACTGAAAACATCATTGCCCCTATTGCCCGGGCAATGCCGAGCTTGGCTCCTAGAATCCTTGCCGTCATTATTATTGCAAGCACGTTAATAGCCGGTCCGGAGTAGAGAAACGCTATGGCAGGCCCCAGCCCCGCCCCCCTTTTGTATATTCCTGCAAAAAGGGGCAGTACAGTGCAGGAACAAACCGCAAGAATTGTCCCGGATACCGATGCCACGGCGTATGAAACCCACTTTTTTGCCTCGCTGCCAAAATACTTAATAACTGCTTCCTGTGATATAAAATTGGCGATGGCGCCGGCTATGAAAAGTGCGGGGATAAGGCATGTAAGAACATGAAGCCTCGCGTAATCCTGAAGCATATATAAGGATTCAAGTACTGCACCGGTAAATCTGTGGCTTGTAAGCGGCATATAATAGGCCGCCAGGAATACGCCTACAATTATAACAAATTTTTTCCAGGTCTGCATAATTTTCTCCCCTTTAAAATTTTAACTTTGCTCATGTGAAATCGCAGTATAAACCGATAATTATGAGTCTGTGAAAAATCCGATTTTAGCCGTAATATCCTCTTTAATGATGTTATCGACGCAGCGGAAAAAGTCCTGCACACATGGAATCCTTAGCTTATATAAAACCATAAGGCCCTCTTTACGGCTATCAATTATGCCGGCATTCTTTAATATGGACAAATGCTTTGAAACCGTAGGCTGATCAATCTGCAGCTCTTTCACAATTTCGCATACGCAAAGTTCTTCCGCCGACCCAAGAAGGTCCAGGATTTTGAGCCTTGTGGGGTGTGCAAGTGCTTTAAAAACGGATGACCTGACTTCGTAAATATCACGCGGCATCTGTATCATCTCCTCACCGGCAATAAATATTATGTTGGCTATATTCCTATATTAGCATATAGTTAGTACAGTGTCAATAATCCCGCATCGTCACCTGTCATTTATTAATTCATATATTTCTATTGCTTTTCGGTAATCCTCCCACGTGTTAACGTTAAAAAAATCATACGGGCCCGTTTTGCAGGGCAGATTTTTTATATCGACAAAATTGGTTTTAACCTGCCGGTACAGGCTCTGGACTTTAGCCGCGCCCGGGGAGTTCAGCAGCTTTTTAATTTGTTCGATACATGTCTTTCTGTACACGGAATGAAGAGGTTCCACGTAATTGTCCTTTCTGGGGCAGGTCACATCCCACCCTGCGCTTGATTTAATCAAGTATTTTATTAATTCCTCATTTAAAAAGGGCATATCGCAGGCACAAAAAAAACCCGCTTCACCCTTCATTTTTATTAATCCCGTATAAATCCCGCTCAATGGCCCTCGGCTTTCCGTTTCATCAGTATATATACTGAATTCCGGGTTTAAATCAAGCAGTTCTGCCGGGCTGTTTGCCACAATAAAAACCTCATCAAATATAGGCGCCAGTACGGAATATATTCTTTCAATAATGGTCAAACCCCCGATTTTCAGCAGTGCTTTGTTTTTTACTCCGATCCTTGAAGACTTACCCCCGCATAAAACAACCGCCGAGCAAGCCATTTTCTCCCGACACATATCAAAATTCAACCGCATGTTTTTGATAGATCTCCTTCTTTTCTTCAATACTCATCAGCCTGTCGATTAAGGCGGAAATGATGATTACCCCCGCCACATCTACGATCCATCGGGTAACGGCAAATTCGTAACCCAGGGCTGACATCTCAAAAAGGAACATCGGTATTTTAAGTGTAGACCATGCTCCAAGAAATATCAATATACAAGTGTAAAAAAAACGGCAGAATAACATTCCGCCGTTTTTAGAAAGGGAATTTATTTATTTTAAGGGGGGATTTGCCCATCCTGTGGTTCAAAAGGTGGTTCAAAAAGGAGCAGGATGGAAAACGGCCATTCTTACTGCCTGAAAAATTTCTCCTCTTTTTCTGTTATGTACTCTTTTTTAACATTTTTCCGGGTGTAAACACCGGAACCGCCCGTGCGGGAATCTGCATTTTTTTACCCGTCACCGGGTTTCTGCCGGTCCTCGCCGCACGTTCGCGCACTTTAAAAGTACCAAAATTTACTATTCTTACAATCTCTCTTTTACTCATGGCTTCCGAGACCACGTTTATAAACTCGTTAATGACTCTGGCGGTATCCTTTTGAGTCATACCGGCCTTCTCCGCCACGGCCGCCACAAGTTCGGCTTTGTTCATAACTCAGACCTCCTTTTCTTATCCAACTTACTTTTGCTCCGCTCAAATTTTTAGCGCCGCCGGCTCCAGAGCCGGCTCAAAGTATATCTTCTTCCGGCAGGAAGCGTGGCCGTTTTCCGGTTTCCAGGCATTTTAATTTTTTTGCACCTGCAATGTAAAATAAAAAACTTCCGTACCGCAAGGGCACAGAAGTACCTTTAAATTCGATACTTCGGCAGCCCGGCTGTCATAGCTTGCGCCTTAGACCCGTGGCTTTGCGTCCCTGTCTTTCGACAGGTTTGCCCTTTTCGGTATCCTCTCATTATATTTTTCTTTATTTTACCATTCGACATTAAAATGGAAAATCCTTCTTTTTTCGATAAAAATTTTAAAATTACACCAATATAAATTCAAGGTATCTTCCCTCGCGAATTTTTGGCGGGAGATGAACGGCAATTCTGTTGCAATATTTTATACGGCGCATTATACTAAAATCATGGAATGTGACAAAACCGGCAGAGGAAGAAGCTTAACTTTTTTAAGCGGCGGTGGATAAACAGCATTAGAAACTGGAGGACTGAAAAATGAGCGCCGATGAACGCAGGGCAAGGATCCTGGACCTTTTAAAGGCGGAAAAAAGGCCGCTATCCGGCGGCGAGCTTGCAAAGATGTTTGGGGTAACCCGTCAGATAATCGTGCAGGACATCGCCATCCTCAGGGCTTCGGGAAACGATATAATCGCCACATCCCGGGGATACATGGCGGCGGAACCCGTGCCCCTCATAGCAAAGAAGGTCGCCGTGAGGCACGGTGATGCCGAGACGAGAGACGAGCTCATGACATTTATAGAATGCGGTTGCAGAGTGCTGGACGTGATCGTGGAACATCCCCTGTACGGGGAACTTCACGGTATGCTCATGCTTAAAAACTCTTCCGATGTGGAAGAGTTTATGGAAAAGGTGAAAAGACACGGAGCCACCCTGCTTTCCAGGCTGACCGGAGGCGTGCACCTTCATACGGTGGAAGCTCTAAATGAAGACTCCATAAAAATGGCTGAAGATGTGCTCCGAAAAAAGGGTATCCTTTTAAAATAATTTTTTTATAAACTATTGACTATACAGGTGTATATGCAGTATAATTAAACCAAATCCCGGATATGATTTGGGTCTGCGGCGTACCGGCAGCCAGATCACATATCCTTGAAAGGAGCAACAGCCGTGAAGACAAAAAGCATGGTAACCGGAGCTCTTTTAACCGCCCTGTCTCTCGTCATCCCAATTGCGTTTGGCGGCTATCTCAGGATCTATATCCCTCCTTTTTCAGCCACTCTCGCATCCCATGTCCCCTCGATGCTGGCCATGTTAATAAACCCTCTCGTGGCCGTCACGGTAGGGGTGGGTTCCACCATTGGTTTCCTTATAATTTTAGGGCCGGTCGTGGCCGCCCGGGCGTTCATCCACACCGTTTTCGGGCTCGCAGGTGCAATTCTCATAAAAAAAGGGCTTTCTTTTGAAAAGGCAATCATTTTAACAGCGCCCATACACGCATTGGGAGAAGCCGTCATGGTGATGCTCTTCGGTTTTGACCTTTACACCGCCCTCGTGGTGGTGGGTGTCGGGACTTTTATACATCACTTTGCCGACGGCCTTATCTCGGTATTCGCAGCAAGGACGGTCTTATCAGGCGCCATCAAGTTCGTAAAAAGTTCGGGTTAAGGTGCGTAAGTATTTACGCACCTTTTTTAATGATACGTTTTAGACGCTATTAAAATACATATCTTAAGATTTTCTTTAGATTTTGCTTAAAGATTTCTGAAATTCGCCGGTTATAATAAAAACAGAAAGACAAAAAATTTAAAGGAGTGGTGGCTGTGTTTAAAAAAATTTTCCTTCTCAGCATGGTGGGATTGCTGGTCCTGGGCATAGCCGTCGTGGCGCTGGCAGACCAGGACACCGGCTCTCAGACCGCGGCGAAGCCCAATAGGACTCCGATTTTTTCCCAGCTCAACCTTACCGATGAACAGTATGCCAAACTGAGGGAGCTCAACAATGAGTATTTTGACAAAGTGTTGGATTTAAGAAATGAACTCGCCAAAAAACACCTGGAGCTGAGGAACCTTTACCTGTATAACGAACCCGATGAAAGTGCCATTGAACAAAAAAGAAGTGAAATCAACACCCTGATGCAAAAAATTAGGGAAATCAGCGAAGAATTTACCACTAAAGCAAAAAGCGTCTTAACTCAAGAACAGCTCGACAAGCTGGGCGAATTCAAGGGCAAGGGTTTTGGCAGAGGTTTCGGATTCGGCTTTGGCTTTGACTGCGGCTTCGGTTTCGGCATGAGAGGCGGCAGAGGCATGATGAACGGCTTCAATTGGACTCAGCAGCAACAGCAGTAAAAAATCATAATTATATAAAGACTGTGGTTCGTCGGGGTAGCAATGGCTACCCCTATTCCATTGTTTTGCGATACTTCATTACTTGAAGCATATTGAATATTTTGCGAAGTCAGCTTTTCCCTCAATCCACTTTGATCATTGTAACAACGATGGTTAAATGCTATACTTAAGGATGACAAAATTAAAAAATGAAACTATTCTGCATTAAATAGTAAAAGGCCGCCGGCATTTGAGTAAAAGGCCCGCCGGCACTCGCCTCTTTTTGTATTATAAAATTGCGGAATAAAGGATGTTTTTTATGGGTAAATACAGGATTTTGGTAGTCGATGACGAGATAAAAATTCTAGATTTAATAAAAACCTATCTTGAGAAGGAAGGTTATTCAGTAATTACCGCGTCCCACGGGAAAAGAGCCCTTCAGCTTTTTGAATCTGAAAAGCCGGACCTTGTGGTGCTGGACCTCATGATGCCGGAAATGAGCGGTTATGAAGTGTGTAAAAAAATTTGTGCCGCCTCACAAACCCCGGTGATTATGCTTACGGCAAGATCGGAAGAAGTGGACAAACTCCTGGGGCTGGAGCTCGGCGCGGACGATTACATAACCAAGCCCTTCAGTCTGAGGGAGCTTGCTGCCCGCATCCGGGCGGTTTTAAGGAGAATCGAAAGACAGCTTGACGGAAAGGCGCCGGAGGGCGGGGGGGAAGGCATTCTGGAATACGAGGGTATCAAACTGGATCAGATGAAAAAAAGCGTAACACTAAACGGTAAAAGCATACCTCTTACCCCCACCGAATACAAAATCCTCGCCCTGCTTCTTTCAAACCCGGGTGTGGTATTCTCCCGCCTGCAGATACTGGAAGAGGTGCTGGGAGATTACTATGAAGGCTATGAGAGGTCTCTCGACACTCACATGAGCAACCTGAGGAAAAAGCTGGGCGACGACCCGGCGAACCCCCATTACATAAAAACAGTCTACGGCATGGGATATAAACTGGGAGGTTAATCATGAAAAAGCCGGGGATAGGATACAGAATTACGGCCGGCCTTGTAATAACGGCCCTTCTGACGGCCGCTCTTTCGGTGCTGCTGTTCTTCGTGCTGACCAAAAGGGCCTTTTACGACTACGTCAAGGAGAATAGAATCCAGCAGGGCCGCGAGATAAGCGCCATTCTGGGCGACGTCTACAGTCAGAGCGGCTGGGACGGCATACGGTCCCTGGTGGAAAGCGCTTCAATGATGAGACAGGGGTACCGGCGAAGAATGGGTATGGAACCCGGACAAAACCCGTGGAAGGATCCGGGGCCCATGATGGGGCTGGTTTTGCGATGGGTCATCGTCACGGACCGACAGGGCAATATCATGGCCTCATCGGAAGAAATAAATATCTCTGCCCCCATACCGAAATCATTGTGGGACCTGAGAGTACCTATTTTTTCCGAACGGGGACACATTGGCTATCTGATCGTCTGGACTCCGGTAAGGCGGGATGAAAAAAGCCTGGAATTCATCTTTTCCCGCACAATTTCGAATTACTCCTTTCTGACAGCTCTTTTCTCCATGGGTCTGGCCTTTGGGGTGGGGTTTCTCATATCCCGCCGCCTGGTAATGCCCATAAAGGAGCTGTCCTCCGCCGTCCGGCTTTTTGCGAAGGGCGACAGGAACGTGCGCATTCCCGTTAAAAGCGACGATGAGCTTGGAACCCTGGCTGCGGATTTCAATGCGATGGCGGACAATATCAAGAGAAGCGAGGAACTCCGGAAAAATCTGACAGCGGATGTGGCCCACGAACTCAGGACACCCCTCACCATCCTGCGGGGGACCCTTGAATCCATCCAGGCGGGGGTTATAAAACCCACCCCCGATGTCATACTTTCGCTGCAGGACGAAATCATACGCATGTCACGGCTTGTAAAAGATCTTTCGGATTTGAGCCGGGCCGAGGCCGGCAGTCTCGAACTCAATAGGGAGGTTATTTCTCCCGCCCGGCTGAAGGATAAATTTTCCTACTTTAAGACCGAAGCCGAATTGAAGGGCCTTGACTTTATCATAGATATACCCGAAGACCTGCCCCAAATTTCCGTCGATGTGGTCCGCATAACCCAGGTAATATCCAACCTGTTGAATAACGCCCTGCGCCATACCTCTTCCGGGAAAATCGAGCTTTGCGCGAAAAAGGCAGAAAACGGAATCATATTTTCCGTCAGGGACACCGGCGCCGGTATAAAAAAAGAGGACCTGCCTTACGTCTTTGAAAGATTTTACCGCGCGGAAAAATCACGCTCCCGGGCGACCGGCGGCATGGGGCTGGGCCTATCCATAGCAAAAGGCCTGGTGGAAGCCCACGGCGGCAGGATATGGGTTGAAAGCGAGGAAGGGAAGGGGGCGGAGTTCTGTTTCTTTATACCGGCGGTTTAAAGCCGCTCAAATTTACCGGATACCGTTACTTTGCCATCTTTCACCATCCACTTGCCCCCGGCCATGACATGGACTATGGAAAGATTCCCGTCCATGACCACCATGTCCGCATCGTATCCTTCTTTTATCATGCCCTTCCCCGGGAGGCGGTGTATCCCGGCGGGGTTCTTCGTCACCGTCATCAGGGCTGTGGCAAGGGGAATATGATGCTTGAACACCATGGCCTGCAGGCTCTCCAGGAGAGCCTTTACGCTCCCCACACCCAGGCCCACAAGGCTCTTGTTTTCATCAAATATCGGGAGGCTGCCGTTTCCGTCGGAGCTTATGGTGATGCGCCCGGCGGGAACGCCGTTTTTCAATGCCGCGGCCACCGCTTCGGCGGCGGGAACCCCGCCATCTTCATAAACCTTCTCCCCCGCCGTGTAGTCGCAGTAACCCCCGGCCCTGGCAAATTCAAAGGACTCCTCCATAAGTCGCCGGGAGCGGTTGAGGTGGGTGGGCTGAAATTGAAAGGCGGGCACATCGGTGCCGTTGACGGCGTCAAAGAGCATCTTCAACCCCGCCGGGCTGTCGCCGACGTGGAGATGCACTATCCCACCCTTTTTGCCTATCATGCCCCCTACCCTGGCCTCGCCGGCGATGCGGGCAAGTTCCGCGGCCGACGCGTGGGAGGACCGGTGGTCGGAAATGGCTATCTCCCCCACGCCGACCACCTTGTCTATAAAAATCAGGTCCTTCTGGATGCTGCCCGTCAGAGTAGGGAGTGGAAACTGGTATGCGCCCGTAAACATGAAAGTGGATATACCCTCGATATCGAGAGCCCTGGCCTTGCCGTAGAGCCTTTCCATCGACCTGGTTATGCCGTCGGTGCCCAGCAACCCTATGGCGGTGGTTACCCCGTACCGGGTTAGGTCGCTCAGCATAATCTCCGGTGTGGACGTCTCGGGGCCGCCCTCGCCTCCCCCGCCGGTTATGTGCACATGCTGGTCGATGAATCCCGGACACAGGTAATAGCCATCTATATCGATCACCTCTACGGGTACGGGCAAAGACACCTGCGCGCTTCTTCCCACATACAGGATTTTACCGGCCTCCACGAGGACGTCGCAGATTCCCAGATCTTCCGGTGCAAAGACACGGGCGTTTTTAATATGAATCACAGAAAAACTCCTCTCTACTTTATATTTTATATTCATTAGGCTCAAAAATTCATTCGGGTACCACCAGTTTGCCGGTAAGCCTGAAAAATTCCCTCTTTTTCAAATCCCCCAGAGGACCACTTTTATCTTCAAAAGAACTGTAGGCTTTCTCCAGCGCTTCCCCCTGCCTTTTAAGCTGTTTTATAGCCTCGCGATGGAGGCTCGCTCTCAGAAAAAAATAAAAGGAACCCGTCAGGATTACAAAAGTAAAGATAAGAATAATAAAATACGAGGCCGCAAGCCTGTAAGCCAGCCGCCCCCCGCCTCTCGGCCTTATGTCTGCGTCGGCCATAGCCAAAACCTCCGTTTTTTGCCAAATCATGCCTCTACTTTGTATCCGTATCCCCATACGGTCTTAATTTCCAGGGCTGACCCTTTTTCCTGGAGCTTTTTCCTCAGGCGCTTTATGACGTCGTCCACGGCCCTGCCGTCGCCAAAATAGTCTGTTCCCCAGACATTATTTAAAAGCTGCTCGCGGTTCAATGCCCGGTTTTTATTCCGCAACAGGCAGAGCAACATATCGAATTCCTTCGGGGTCAAATCCAGTTCCTCTCCGTTCGCCAGGCAGCGCCGTTCTTCCGGATGTATCTCTACATCCGCGGCATAGAATGATTCCGGGCCGTTGGCTCTCGCCCTGGTCCTCCTGAAAACGCTCTTTATCCTCGCCACCAGCTCCCTGGGGGAAAAGGGCTTGGCCAGGTAGTCGTCGGCTCCCAGTTCCAGCCCCACTATCTTGTCCACATCTTCGCCTCTGGCGGAGATGAATATTATGGGTATATCCGATTTTTGCCGGATGCTCCTGCAAAGTTCCAGGCCGTCCTTCCCCGGCATCATGATGTCAAGCACCAGCATATCTGGATGTTCCCGTTCCAGGGCTCCTTCCAGTTCGGCCCCCGACTCAAACCCCTTCACCCGGTAGCCCTCTTTTTCTATGTATTTTACCAGTATGTTCAAAATATTCGGGTCATCATCGGCCACAAAAATCAGTTCCCTCACAACATCACCCCGATTAGATATTATAACAAAAAACGGCAATTATCAAACACTTTGTATGTCGCAATAAAAAAAGCGGGATATACCTCCGGCAGGAATATCCCGCTTTTCCCTCAGCCTGCTTTCCGGATGAGATTTATCGCCTTGCCCACGAGTTCCCCTGCGGATTTGAGGTTGGCGTTGATCAGCATCTTGTAATGAATGACGTTTTTCAACGTCTCTTCAGCTTCTGCGACTTTTCCATCCAGCATTTCTTTAAAAAACTCTTTCCACAGATTTAATTTGGCCATCCGCAATCTCATGCCGGCGTCGTGGAGGTTTTTGAGCTCCACCTTTATCGCTCTGAGGTCGTCTTTCAGACTTTCATCTTTTTTTGCCTCGGGCAACAGACTTTTCAGTTCCCGGCGCTTGTCCTTCAGCTCCTCCTTTAAAACCCCCGTTTCCTCCCGGAGTTCCTTGAGCCTTGTAAACTCATCCTTCAACCTGTCTTTTATTCCCTGCCTGTCCTCGGGGCTCAAGGTCTTGAGGTAATCATGGTAATCCCCCGCCATTTCTTTGACTTCCGCTCTCAGTTTGTAAAGTTCGGTCCTGTTATCCGAAGTGTCCCGGTCTTCATTTGCCGCTGCGCTGGTTATCACGTTTGTCTCCGCCGTCACGCCCCGTTCTTCTCCGGCAAGGGCCGCAGCCCCAAAGTAAAGTAGCATCAACCCCCCCATCACCACGCAAATTACCTTTTTTAGCATGCCACCATCTCCTTTGATTGATTTTTTATGATGATGTTTACATTTTTTATTCTATCCGTTTTTTGCGGGAGAATATTATTACAAATGTGGAAAATTTGTGGAAAATAAACACCGGCCAAAATTTGCCGGTGAAGGTAAAGTCTTGATGGCAGCACCGGTCGGGTCTGGAGCGAACCGTGGCGTGCTTGACTCACAGCGCCGCTATTTCTTCGCTGCTGTACATCTTTATTCCCGCCGAGTTCAGGGCCTTTACGGCTTTGTCGGGGTCTTCCACCCGAAACAATATGAGAGCCCTGTCTTTATTGCGCTTTATAAACGAGTAAAGGTATTCAATGCTTACCCCGGCCTGCTGAAGCACCTGCAGGGCACGGTTTAACCCACCGGGCCGGTCGGCCACCTCCACCGCCAGCACCTCGGTGGTGCTCACGGGGAAACCCGCCTCTTTTATGGCAGCCACCGCTTCTTCGGGCCTGTTGACGATCATCCGCAAAATGCCGAATTGAGTGGTATCGGCTATGGATATGGCGCTGATGTCTATGTTTTTTTCCTTCAAAACTCCGGTCACGGCCGCCAGCCTGCCGGGCTTGTTTTCCAGGAAAACCGATATCTGCTTGACAAACATTATCATCCCTCCTTGACATTTTATCCGGCTGCGTCGGTTACATCTTTCTCCTGTCGATTACCCTTTTTGCCTTGCCTTCGCTGCGCTCGATGGTATGAGGTTCCACCAGTTTCACATTTACATTTATGCCCAGGGTGGTGTAAATATCGGAGGCAATCTTCTTTCGAAGGTCTTCCAGTTTCCTTACCTCATCGGAGAAAAGTTTTTCCGAAACTTCCACCCATACCTCCAGGGAGTCCAGGTTGTCGATCCGGTCCACGATAAGCAGGTAGTGGGGCTCGGTCTCTCCTGTGGCCATAAGCACGCTTTCTATCTGGGAAGGGAATACATTGACGCCCCTGATGATGAGCATGTCGTCGGTCCTGCCCTTTATCTTTTCAATGCGGGCGTGGGTCCTGCCGCACGGGCAAATCTCATACGTTATAGAGGTTATGTCCCTTGTCCTGTACCGGATCACCGGCAGCCCTTCCTTATCAATGGTGGTAATAACCAGTTCCCCCTCGCTGCCGGGTGGAAGAGGTTCGCCGGTATCCGGGTCTATGATTTCCGGAATGAAGTAATCTTCAAAGATGTGAAGGCCGTTTTGCTCCGGGCACTCGCATGCCACCCCGGGGCCGATGACCTCGCTGAGGCCGTATATATCCAGCGCTTTTATGTTGAGCGCTTCTTCAATTTCTTTTCTCATGTTCTGGGTCCAGGGTTCCGCCCCGAATATACCGGCCTTTAAGTTCAATTCGCTTCTGTCGACGCCCATTTCCCGCATGGTTTCGGCCATATACAGGGCGTAGGATGGGGTGCATGCCAGTATGTCGGTCTTTAAATCCTTCATGAGCATTATCTGCCTGCGGGTGTTGCCGCCGGAAACGGGTATCACCATGGCCCCCAGTTTTTCTGCACCGTAGTGAAATCCCAGGCCTCCGGTGAAGAGGCCGTAGCCGTACGCCACCTGCACCACCGAATCTCTCCCGCCTCCCGCCATAGTGAGGCACCGGGCCATGAGTTCCGCCCAGCCGGCGATATCCCTGCGGGTGTAGCCCACCACCGTGGGCTTGCCGGTGGTGCCGGAGGAGGCGTGAATCCTGATGATCTCGCTTAAAGGCGCGGCAAACAAACCGGTGGGATAGTTGTCTCTCAAATCCTGCTTGGTGGTAAACGGCAGGAGTCTGAGATCCTGCAGGCTTTTGATATCCTCGGGCATCAAGCCCTTTTCCTGCATCTTTTGCCTGTAGCTTTCCACATTATGATAAACCCTATCAACGGTTTCCTTGAGCTTTTGCAGCTGATAGGCCAGGAGCTGTTCTCTATCCATGCACTCCCGGGTCTTATTCCAGTACATTGCCAAACCCCCTCATTATATCGCATTCGTAAATTCCCCAGCGGTGCCGGGCAATCTGCCAGTGCCGCAAACTCAACTGCCATCCGGCTCAGCCGGCTTGCAAATGTACGCCTGGAACTTACTTCCCGCCGCTCGTCGCACCCCCTCGGTGGATTTCAACGTCCCTGCCTGTTTACTCTAAGCCTTTGCAGGCGGCCCTGAAGCCTTCTTCAAAGGCCCTCAGGTTGACTTCCACCGTCGAGGGAGGCACCGTATTTTTTATGGTTTCCTCCCAGAGCTCTTTTTCAAAATCAAGGCGGCCAGCCAGCACGCCCAGAAGCACCACGTTCTGCGCCTTTACGCTTCCGCAGCGAGCCGCCATTTTTCTTGCATCGATGATAAGGGTTTCGGCCGTTTCGGCAAGCTTTACTTCTATACCGGCGGGGTATTTCTGATATCCCAGGGTTACGGGCACAGGATACAGTTCATGATTGTTCACTATAAATGTCCCTGTCTTTTTTAAATACTCGGCCCACCTGAGGGCCTCCAGTTTTTCGAAGGCCAGGATGTAATCAGCCTGCCCTTTCCCCACCAGGGGCGAATAAATCCTTTCTCCAAACCTCACGTGGGTGACCACGCCGCCCCCCCTCTGGGCCATGCCGTGGACCTCCGAAACCTTCACGTCAAAACCCTTTTTGAGGGCCACTTCCCCCAGGATGCGGCTTGCAAGAAGCGTCCCCTGCCCGCCGACACCTGCTATAAGTACGCCCGTATTTGCCATCATCTCACCACCTGTTCACATTCTATCGACCTTGTGGGACAAATTCCCGCACACAATCCGCACCCGTTGCACACGGTTTCGTCTATATATACGCCGCCGGAATCGGAATTCATTATCGCAGGGCATCCCAGTTCAACGCATATGCCGCACGCCATACACGTCTCCGGATTTATTCTGTATAAGGCTTTTTTCTTCCCTGCCCTTTTCAGCAGGGCGCACGGGCGGCGTGCGATGATCACAGAAGGCCCCGGCGCCTCAATTTCCTCTTTCACCGCCTTTTCAAAGCCTTCGGTGTCAAAGGGGTCTTCCACCCTGACCCGTTTTACCCCCACCGCCTCGCACAGCTTTTCCAGGTTGAGTTTAGCCGCCGGTTCCCCCCTGGCGTTAAAGCCGGTGGCCGGGTGGTCCTGGTGGCCCGTCATGCCGGTGGTTGAATTGTCGAGGATTATAACGGTGGTGTTGCCGCCGTTGTAGACCACATCGATAAGACCTGTAATGCCCGAATGAATAAAGGTGGAATCGCCTATCACCGCAACGGTTTTCCTGGCGAATTCGCGGCCCCGGGCCTTTTCCATGCCAAGTGCGTTCCCGATACTGGCGCCCATGCAGATGCAGGTATCCATCGACGACAGGGGCGGCAGGGCTCCAAGCGTATAACACCCGATATCCCCCGTCACGGTCAGCTCCATCCGCCTCAATACGTAATATACTCCTCTGTGGGGGCACCCGGGGCACAACACCGGCGGCCTGGCCGGAATGGCCTCATCTGTCGCAAGCTTCACATGGCTTTCAAAAGATAAATCCACGCCGCAAGTTACCCCGTCAGACTTTAAGCCGGCGGCCACAGTCTCGTATGAAAGTTCCCCGGTTTTCGGGAAAATCTCTCTGCCCCTGACCTCCAGCCCCAGGGCTTTCACGTGGTCTTCTATAAATGTTTCCAGTTCCTCCACCACGTAGAGTTTATCCACCCTGCCCGCAAAGGATTTTATCAAATTGCGGGGGAGGGGGTATACCATGCCGAGCTTCAAAAACGACGCCTGTGGGAAGGCTTCCTTTGCGTAATTATATGCCGCTCCGGCGGTTATTATGCCGATTTTGCCGCCAGGTTCCACCCTGTTCACACTCGCGCTCTCGCTGTATTCCTCAAGCCTTTTTTCCCTCTCAACCAGTACAAGCCGCCTTACCCTGGCCATGACCGGCATCATCACATACTTGCCGGCATCTTTTTTGTAGTCCAAAATTCCGGTGTCCATCCTCTCCCCCAATTCCACCGGGCTTCTGGAATGTGAAACACGGGTGGCCATCCTTATGATAACCGGCGTATCGAATTTTTCGCTTATGTCAAAAGCCAGTTTGGTGAATTCCATGGCCTCCCGGCTGTCGGAAGGCTCCAGCAGCGGGATATGGGCGGCTCTGGCATAAAGCCTGGTGTCCTGTTCGTTCTGGGAGCTGTGCATCCCCGGGTCGTCGGCGACTACTATGACAAGGCCAGCATTTATGCCCGTATAAGAAGATGTAAAAAGGGGGTCTGCCGCCACATTGAGGCCCACGTGTTTCATGCATACCATCGCCCGGGCGCCTCCTATAGCCGCTCCCAGCGCCACTTCCAGGGCCACCTTTTCATTTGGCGACCACTCCACGTATACATCATCGTATCCTGCCAGGCTTTCGGTGATCTCGGTGCTGGGGGTGCCGGGATAGGCCGCAGCCACCTTCACTCCGGCTTCATAAGCCCCCCTGGCCACCGCCTCATTGCCGAGCATTAATCTTTTCAATACCATCACCCCATTTTTCTCAGATCTTTTACCCTCTTCGCCTTGCCTTCAAATCTCGCAAGGCTCCTGGGCTCCACAAGATTCACCCTCGCATCCACCTGGAGCACGGTTTTCAATTTGCGGCGGATAAGGGCGGCGAGTTCCTCCAGTTTCCGGTAGTTGTCAAGCATACTTCCGTCGGAAAGCTCCACATTTACGGTAAGCTCATCCAGGTAGCCTCTTTTTGTTACAACTATCTCATAATGCGGCCCGATGCCCTCCACCGTCATTAACACGCTTTCTATCTGAGACGGGAACACGTTTACCCCGCGGATTATGAGCATGTCATCGCTCCTGCCGTCCACACGGGCCATCCTGAGCAGGGTCCTGCCGCACCGGCATGGCTCGGGATTCAGGCTGGTGATATCCCGCGTCCTGTATCGCAGCAGCGGCAGCGCTTCCTTTGTAAGGGTGGTGATGACCAGTTCCCCCTTTTGGCCGTAATCCAGCCTCCTGCCGGTTTCGGGGTCTATGATTTCCACCAGGAAATGGTCCTCCGCCACGTGCATGCCTTCCCTTTCTTCACACTCTCCTGCAACTCCGGGGCCTATGATTTCACTGAGGCCGTAGTTCTCGGTGGCGGTGATGCCCCAGCAGCGCTCTATCTCATTTCTCATTTCTTTTGTGGAACCCTCGGCTCCGAAAAGCCCCAGCCTCAGGCGAAGCTCATCCCGCCTTACACCCATCTCCCTGGCCACTTCGGCCATGTAAAGGGCATAGGACGGAGTGCTTACAAGAACCGTTGAGCCGAAATCCCGCATGATAGTTACCTGGCGCTCGGTGTTGCCGCTGGAGACAGGAATCACCGACGCCCCGATTTTTTCAAGGCCGTAGTGAAGGCCCAGCGCTCCGGTGAAAAGCCCGTAACCAAAGGAAATCTGGGCTATGTCGTCTTCCCTTGCGCCTGCCATGTAGGCAATCCTGGCCACAAGTTCGGACCAGGTGGAAATGTCCTGTCTGGTATACCCCACCACCGTCGGCCTGCCCGTGGTGCCCGACGAGGCGTGAATTCTGACCACGTCTTTCATGGGCACCGCAAACATGCCGTAAGGGTAATTTTGTCTCAAATCTTCCTTAGTGGTGAACGGGATTTTTTCTATATCTTCCAGCGACTTTATATCATCCGGGGACAGACCCATCCCGTCAAAGGCGTTCTTATAAAACGGGACTCTTTCATAAACATATTTTACGATATGCTTCAGCCTTTCCAGCTGCAGTTCCTCCAATTTTTTCCTGGAAAGGGCCTCATTTTCCGACCATAACATCATACTCCCCCCCTCCATCCCGCTAAAATTAAAAGGCCTGCGGCCCGAAATAAAACCCTGCCTACCATCCTACCATCTCCCATAACAAATTTTGGCTTCCCACCATCCTGCAAATCCTGCAATAATGGTACAATCTATTGCTTTTGCAGTTGATTAATTAATAATTAATATATTTAAAATTATACAGTATTACTTAAAAAATATAAACACCCGAAAACCAAGGCCCGTGCCAATATATATGCCAATATATAGTAGATGAAGAGTTTCAGCCTTCTCATCTTTCAAAAACTATAACCTGCTTCTCAACATGCGGGAAATATAATAAAATGTCTCACAGGATTTGCATTTACAGCGGTAAATTCCATATAATTTCTCAATAATAATCGTCGAGTAATTACAGGGCCGGAGAGCGCTGTGAAAAATTCTTCGTTTTTTTTGTTTACTTCTTGCTCCCTAAAACGTCTTTATAAAGTGAAAACAATTATAAGGGGGAGGGATTGATGTGGCAGGATTTGTACAAAACCGCCTTTCGCTATTTACTGAAACTGGGCTTGCCTTATACGGACGCGGAGGATATAGCGCAGGAGGCACTTTTGTCTACATACCTGCATCTGGACAGCATCCAGGAAGGCAAATTAAAAACTTATCTGCTGACCACGGCAAAACACAAGTACATTGACTTTTTAAGGAAGAACGGCAGAGAATTTATTACCCCAATCATAAGTGACTTTTGTATGAGTGAATTTGCACAAATTCATCAAATCGAAAACAAAGATGTGATGCAAAGGGCGCTTAACAAACTCAATCTCAATGAGCAGAAGCTTTTTTATATGAAATACAATTTGGAACTGACGAATGCTGAAATTTCATCTTTGCTGAAAACAACGCCCGGCTCTGTCAAGGTGATGCTGTACAGGATAAGAAAAAAATTGAAAGAGTATCTAGAAGGGGAGGCTGAAAGCTGAATGGTTCAAAACGGAAGTTTTGAAAATGATGCCAATAACATACGTTTTGACGAGAAAAATTTTTTACGTAAAGCCCGTTTAAAAAGCACTCTCCGTATAATTTTAATCTCCTTGGGTGTGGCAATCGGCGTGTTTATGCTGTCATTCGTCTTACCCGAAATACTCCTGCAAAATCAAGAAAACCGAATAAATGAATTTTACCCGGACCTCGTTAAGTTCAGTGAGCCAAACACAATTGCGCTCAGAGGAAAAAGCTATAATGTCAGACTGTTCGGCAGGCAACTGGAGTATTATTTGATCAGATTGATAGCCGATAAACCCTACCCTGCTGGAACAACTACAGTCGATTTTGACATATGGGGAGGAGAACAAACCATGAGCAACCCCGCTTTCAGTGTTTTGCAGGCATCAAAGTTATCAATCTCCATCCCGGAAGGAGCTAAAGAATACATCGCTCCTTATGCGGTGCCGAAACTGAGATTTTATCATCCTGCTGCGAATCATGAAAATATCGCAAGAGAATTTGACGCGCTGAAAAATATCCCCCGCGATAATCTTGTGGAAATGGCACTTTCGTTTAAAAAGCCTCTAACATTTGATGAAATGAAAGCATTAATGCCAGGAGATTTAAAGCTGATGTGGGGTGCCGTGAGTGTTTTCAAAGATGAAGACTATAAGAAAAAAAATTATCTTGATGAAAGGCTGGTGGGCAACCCCTACCTTGCTGACAGGAACGGGGAAAAGGAATTTGTAAACGACCTTGAAAGACTTGGCAATATACCGAGTTATCATTCTGATAATATAAAAAGGACAACAGACTACTTGAAAGAGAACGGGATTAAATATTACGGTGTAGTGGCCGTGGGAAGCCCGTCATCATTAGAAAAGCTCTCTTCCAATCAAATGATAACAGGTGCAGTTCTGGGTATAGTGACAACTTCATATTAAAATTAAAAATCGGAAGGAGTTAACCGGTATCCGTTCTCTATACCCTATATCAACAATCGGTCAAAAGGATTGCAAAAAGCAGGGCCGGAGGCTCTCTCACAGAATTTTAAAAAATCGAGTAGGAGGGTGTGATTAACCCCCGCCCGCTTATACCACCAACGTATGGTCCCGTATCTGGCTGTTCACCAAGCTTGACCGAATTTCATGATATCTTTTGACTAGACTCATGAGCCCTTAACTTTGCCGCAAGGCTTGTTGAGGGCTCTATTTAATAGTTTTTCTGTCGTTCCTCCAGCAGCCCTTTCGGATGTTCGCTATTCATGGCGACACAGTCAGGAAGCCAGGTTGTTTATTACATAATAAAAATGGACAGAGGTATAAAATAAAATCCCCACTTTTGTAATTCAAAAATCTCCTAAGCTGGTTACAGCTATATGCATGGGTATCACAAACTCTCTATGTCTTTTATCTGCGTACTTGAGAACTTCCCCTAGAAATGGCATTATGCCGCACCTAGCCATGTAGATGATTACTTCTCCTCAGGAAGATGTCTATATCTTTGAAGCACTTATTTGTTTTTTCTGAAAAGCCATTTATCTATCGTCAATATATTAAGATACCCAGGGCAGCGGCTAGAGCGATAATCATGAGCGGGTTTATTTTCAGCAGGTACAGCCCCGCAAAGACCACCGCCGCCACCAGCATATCTTTAATGCCGGTAAA
>NZ_JBJYKD010000023.1:0-51581 GCF_049310025.1 Thermorhabdus hydrogeniformans
AAGTTTTTCGATCCTTTCCCGGGCGGTGAGTTTGCCGCTTTCATGCTGCTTTGCTATGCGCTTTTCGCCGCCGCCCTGCTGGATGGTCTTGCGCCTTTGTCTCAAATCATTTAGCTTTTCATCTAATTTTGTCATAACGTTCCTCCATATGATTTTAAAAGTTTCGATATAAATTTCCGGTAAATGGTAAATGGGGGATAATTTAACCAAATATAGCTCTTACGAGTAAGAATCCCAGAGATGGAGCAACAAGAGTACCGAAGCCCGTATAAAAAGTGGCAGTCATTGCGCCATAGGGTACAAGTTTTGGATCAGTAGCCGCAAGTCCTCCGGCAACTCCGCTGGTGGTACCAAGAAGACCTCCGTAAACCATGGCAGCTGTGGGATTGTTTAAACCTATTACCGGAGCAATTATAGGTGTAATTATCATTGTCAGTACCGATTTAACCACACCGGCTGCTATGGATAGGGCAATTACTTCCGAACTCGCGCCAAGGGCGCTCCCGGTTACAGGTCCCACTATGAAAGTTACTGCACCGGCACCGATTGTAGTTATATCAACGGGGTTCTTAAAGCCTAATAATACTGCGGTTATTACACCGACTATAAACGAGAAAAAAACTCCTACGATCAATGATACAACACCTACCAGACCCGCTTTCTTTAGATTTTCAATCTTTACTCCATAAGCAGTTGAAATAATAGCATAGTCCCTAAGCATGCCCCCTCCCAATAAACCTACGCCGGCAAAAAGCTCTATATCGGCAAGGCCTTTTTTTCCTCCTGTATATTTTCCTGCTATATAGGCCAGAATGAGACCAATTATTATAGCAAATGCGGATCCCATCCTTTTCTGCCCTAGCGCATTTGCAATGTAATATGCCGCATACATCACAAGAGCAACAATACCTATAGCCCCCACCAGGCCGTATGATTTGAACAGTTCGCTTATTATACTGACTACCATATCATTTCAGCTCCTTCATATTTTGTTATTTCACGAGTTTTTTTCAGACGCACCTATTCTTGAAATAATAGGAATCAAAAGCATAGAGCCTATCGTTGCAAGGCCTCCTGCTAGAAATGCCACGGCACCGCCTTTAAAAGCCGCCACAACATTTTGGATGGAGGCCATAGCCACAACTATAGGGATATACAGAGAACTTACAAACTCTATGCCTTTACTGGTCTTTTCCGGAAAAGGTCTGCCTTTGGATTCCATATAATTGCTAATCAATACCAGCAATAACATTGCTATTCCTACTCCGCCCACATCTCCCTTAACACCTAACAATTCTCCCAGCAGATTTCCTAAAAAAGTACCGGCAAACATACACACGGCAATTATCCCGAGACCGTAAATTTCCATATTAACTCATCTCCTTTTAAATTACTTTATTTGCTCTTAAATTCTCTATTTCTTTCTTACTAAAACCAAGCATACCCGCTAAAATTTCTTCTGTATGCTGTCCGAGAAGAGGTGCGGGATTTTCAATCTGCCCCGGCGTTTCTGAAAATTTTATAGGAATTCCCGGAACTTTCATTTTTCCGGCCACAGGGTGTTCAAGTTCTACCAGCATCTCCCTTGCCTTTACCTGCGGGTCTTTTACCACCCGTTCGACGTCGTTTATGGGCCCACATGGTATACCGGCCTTTTCTAAAACTTCCAGCCATTCGTCTGTGGTTTTTTTGCTGAATATCTCATTCAGAATTGGTTCCAATTCATTCCAATTCTTTGTCCTGTCAGGGTTTGTCTTAAATCTTTCATCGTCTATTAACTCTGTTCTTTCTACTACGCTACAAAATTTGGCCCACAAGTTATCATTGCCTATGGCTATAATTACAAATCCGTCTTCAGTTTTAAAAGAGGAAAACGGAGTGATGGAAGGATGTCTGTTCCCGATGGGTTCCGGTGACTTACCGCTAACAAAATACCTGGCTATCGCATTTTCCAGGATTGCCACCTGGCAGTCTAGCATAGCAACATCCACCTTTTGCCCCTTTCCCGTTTTTTCACGGACATTAAGTGCTGCAAGAACACCTATGGCTGTAAACAATGCTGCGGTGATGTCGCCAATGGAGGCACCTACTCTAGTCGGAGGCCCACCCGGCTGACCGGTAATACTCATAATGCCTCCCATTCCCTGCACTATCACATCATAAGCAGGCCTCTGACTGTATGGACCTGTATGACCAAATCCGGAACAAGCAGCGTAAATAATTCTCGGATTGATTTCTTTTAAAACATCATAGCCTATTCCTAATTTGTCCATGGTTCCAGGCCTAAAATTTTCCACAATAACGTCTGCTTCTTTCACCAATTTTTTTAATATATCTACGCCTTCTTTTTTCTTAAGGTTTAATGTCATGCTTTTTTTGTTTCTGTTAATGCTCATAAAATAAGCGCTTTCATTTTTTATAAAAGGGCCAAAACTTCTGGAATCGTCGCCAACACCCGGTATTTCGATTTTTATAATCTCAGCCCCCAGATCCCCCAAAATCATTGTGGCAAAAGGACCTGCTAATACCCTGGATAAATCCAGCACCTTAATTCCTTCTAACGGTTTCAAAGCTGCTCCTCCTTTACAAAATAATTTCTACTGTAACTAAATTTTTTATGTTGTGCTATGATATCGTTAATAAGGAAGTCATCACCTCTCATCCTGATAAGTTAATCGATTCAATAGCTTGCAATGCCAATACTTTAAGCTGTATCTGGGCTTGTTTAGCACTGCCCTGTATTTATTCAGTGCAAAAAACATGCCTGTTATTCTTATGCTTTGAAAAGCTTATTTTTCTTGGGATTAAGCAAAAAACACGCTTTTTTATTTAAAAAAAAATGGTAACTTTTGAACTTAAAAGTTCAAAAGTTACCACTGTCTCTATCAATAATATCTAATTTTATCAATATATTAATATTATTTTTATTTACATATGGGCAGGTGCCGTATGATAATATGATAAATTATTATAATTCCTCTATTTTATGTTATATCTTTTTATTTTCCTTCTAAGGGTCAGGCGTGAAATACCCAATTCTTCAGCGGTTCTTGAAATGTTCCAGGAATTTTTTTTCAACGAGGTCAGTATAGCTTCTCTTTCAACGTTTTCAAGATTTAAATTTTTATCGTAATCTTCGTCCCCATCTTGAGTTAATATTTCTAAAGGTAAATCATCTTCACATATGACAGTATTATCTTCTTTAAATATCATGACTCTTTCTATAAGATTTTTCATCTCCCGGACGTTACCGGGCCATTTATATTTTTTTAATATTTCTATAGCTTCTGGAGAAATTCCCGGGATATTTTTATTTAGTTTATTGTTGTAAATTTTTATAAATTCTACAGCAAGAAGCTCGATATCCTCTAGCCGTTCCCTTAAAGGCGGTATATTTATAGGAACTACATTTAAACGGTAAAAAAGGTCTTCCCGGAATCTGCCTTCTTTTATTTCCTTTAGCAGATCCTTATTTGTGGCGCAGACTATATGTGCATCAAAAGTTCTTTCTTTATTGCTGCCAAGGCGCCGGAAAGTTTTTTCCTGGATTGTCCTCAATAACTTGGCCTGAAGGCTAAGATCCATGTCGGCAATCTCATCCAAAAACAAAGTGCCCCCATCTGCTTCTTCAATCATACCTTTTTTTGACACTTTTGCATCTGAAAAAGCTCCTTTTTCATAGCCGAAAAGCTCGCTTTCCTGGAGCGTTTTGGGTATGGCCGCACAGTTTAAGGCTATAAATGGTTTCTCGGCCCTTACCCCGCTATAATGTATGGCTCTTGCTATCACTTCTTTTCCCGTGCCGCTCTCCCCGGTGATTAAAACCGCAGTGCTGAAAGTCAAATTTGAGATCTTCTTAATGACTTCCTTTATTTCTGAAATAGCCTTACTCCTGCCGATTATAATACCGGTGTCTAGACTATTGTCACTTTTCTCAATCTGCCGCTTTATCATAAGATAATTGGCTGCCTGATTAACAGTATCTTTTATTTCATCCAGATCAAAGGGCTTTGTAAAATAATCATATGCCCCCATTTTCATAGCTTCTACCGCAAGCCTTACTTCACTAAGATACGTTATCATTATCACAAGGCATTCTTTTCTATACTTTTTTATCTCTTGTAAAACTTGAATACCGTCGATTCCCGGGAGTTTAATGTCTACAACGGCAATTTCAGGGTTATATTTTCTCAAAATTTCCAGACCTTCTTCGCCTGTTTCCGCTATATATTTCATGTCCCATCTTGCCGAGGCTTATCTGCAAAGAAAACCTTATGCTTTTTTCGTCATCTATTATCAATATTTTCATCTTTTTTCACCAGCTTCCGAAACACTGCAGGGTACTGCAGGCAGCAGGACTTCGATTTCAGTCCCTTTGCCGACTTCACTTTTTACCGCAATTTTACCACCGTTTTCTTTTACTAATTTATATGTTATAGCCAGACCCAAACCTGTACCTCCTTTTTTTGTAGTAAAAAAGGGCGAAAATATCTTTTCGATATTTTCCGGAGGTATGCCGATCCCATTATCTGAAATTTTAATTTGAGCGAATTTCTTTGAATTGTTATTGCCCGATTCGCCAACGGCTTTGCACTCTATCACTATCCTGCCATTCTGGCCCACCGCCTGAATGGCATTTATCAATATATTCAAAAAGCATTGTTTTATAGTTCCCCGATCAACAAAAACAGGTGGAATAAAAGGGTCTATCTTTCTGCTTACAATTATTTTTTTTGCAATTAAATCGGATTTTAACAGATTTAAAATATCTTCCAGCAAATCTATGATATTTGTCGCCTCCGGATTCAGTTTGCTGGACCTGCTGAAATTCAAAAAATTTATCACCATTTTATTTAGGTTTCCAACTTCTTCCTGCAGGATATTCATTATCTCAGTTCTTGTTTCATCATCCTGCCAGTTTTCATTTAACACCTGAAGCAAATTGGCAATACCGGCCAAAGGATTTCCAATCTCATGGATAATGCTTGCCGACATTTCTCCCAATGTTCTTATCCTGTCTTCTCTTTTTAACTCCTCTTCCAGCATCTTTATACGTGAAAGGTCTTTAAAAAGAATAATGGTTCCCAGAATTTCACCCTGCTCATTTATTACAGGCGATAGCGAAACATTTATAGGTATTTCATCATTATTTTTTGTAATCAAATTTGTTTCCACATCATCCATGTTCTGATTAAGGCTATCTATCAAGCCAATGTCAAATTTCGTGGCTTCACAAAATTTAAAAATGTGCTTATTGGTAAAATCGCTGCTTTTGAAACCGGTAATTTTTTCTGCTTCCTTATTAAACACTGTTATATTTTTTTCTTTATCAATTACAATGATCCCGCTGGCCGCACTTTCTATAATGTTATTTAAGTATTGCTGAATATTATTTACCTTTAAGTAAGAATTTTGCAATTCGTTCACATAACTTTTTAGTCGAATGCTCATATCGTTAAAGGCTCTGCTCAAGTCCCCGATTTCATCTTTTCTGTTTACTGGTATGCTTTCTATATTGGACATCCCTTTTTCTATATTCCTGACGCTAGTTACCAGTCTTTCTATTGGATTTGTAATGCTCATTGCCAGGAGGACGCCCGAAATAATAGCTATAAATATAATAACATATATGGAGCTTTTCAGCTGCCTTTTTAAATTCAGGGTTTGAGCAAAAACATCTTTTTCATACTGTTCCACCATGACCATCCAATCCACTTTAGGAACAAAACTGATAGCCGCAAAAACTGTATCTTTACCTTCCTTGTAATATCTAATCCCTTCACTTTTATCTTTTATGATATCTGCCAGCTTTTTCGAGGAAGACTCAAGATTTATCATAACTTCCGGTGAAGGCATTAATTTCAAAATAAGCTTTTTATCGGGGTGGACGGCAATCACTCCCTCCCTGTCAGTCACCCATATCCTGCCGTTAAATTCTCTCTGTATTTCTTCTACTATACTTCCAATTTTCTCAAGCGGTATGCCGGCGCCTATAAGTCCCTGCACCCGGCCATATTTATCGAAAACTGGAGCCGCGATGATGAAATGCGGTCTTCCAAGAACGCTGCTAATTAAAAGCCGGCTTACAAATGGTTTACCTGTTTTCATTACTTCATTAAAATAATCCCTGTCAAAATATGTCCTGTCCTTCACATGCTCGTTGGACGGTTTTGAGAACAGCATTCTTGCCTCAGAATTCATGTAAAATATTAAATCAAAATACGCGAAATTGTCGTATATTCTAAATATTTCATTTTCTATTTGCTCGAAGTTGTCATTACTCTGCGATGAAATATTGGCTGCCGTTACTACGGTTTCCGTAGCATCGGATAAAAACTGATAAATACGTTCGGATATCATTCGAGAAATCAGCAAATTTTTATCCAGTACTTCTTTTTGCGTGTTTTTTGTGGCAATAAAAAGAGAAAGGGCCCCGGTAACACTGACGGTAATGATGACCAGAATAACAATGAAAATTGGGATCTTTAATTTCAAACTAAAGTTGAAAAATTTCATTCTTTCCTTCCTTACCCAAATCTCTGATAGTCTCAATTTCCTTCTCTGCGCTTTAATTTCCCTGAATTAATCTATATATTTATGTTACACAAACCATCCACAAATGACAAGATTTTTCACAACCAAATTATGACGGCGAAAACACTCAAAAATAAAAAAGGCTGCCTTGAAAATGACTTTTAAGGCAACCTTTATTTAATTATTAAATTTAAATACAATTTTATTCTTGGTTTTCCTTACCTTACCTGAAATTTCAGATACGCATTTATAAAAACATCTATCTCGCCGTCCATTACGGCCTGGACATTGCCAACTTCCACATTGGTCCTGTGGTCTTTTACCAGGCTGTACGGGTGAAAGATGTAAGACCTTATCTGGCTGCCCCAGGCAATCTCTTTTTGATCGCCTCGAATTTTTTCAAGCTCTTCCTGCTGTTTTTCCTGATAAAGTTCGAACAGCTTGGCTTTCAATAATTTCATGGCGGTGTTCCTGTTGCTCTGCTGGGAACGTTCATTCTGGCAGGATACCACGATGCCCGTAGGAATATGAGTTATACGCACAGCCGACTCGGTCTTGTTGACATACTGGCCTCCGGCACCGCCGGCCCTGAAGGTGTCTATTTTAATATCCTCGGGCCTGATCTCAATCTCCACATCGTCGTCGATTTCCGGCATGACATCCACCGATGCGAAGGAGGTGTGGCGCCGGCCGGCCGCGTCGAAAGGCGATATGCGCACGAGACGATGGACGCCTTTTTCCGACTTCAAATAGCCAAACGCATTGGGGCCTTGAATTAATATCGTGGCGCTCTTTATTCCGGCTTCTTCTCCCGGCAAAACGTCCAGGGTGGTTACCTTATATCCCTTATCTTCCGCCCACCGGGTGTACATGCGGAGCAGCATCTCCACCCAGTCCTGGGCTTCAGTGCCGCCAGCCCCGGCGTGAAGCGATAATATGGCGTTGTTCCTGTCATATTTGCCCGAGAGCAGCGTTTCAAGCTTCATTCTCTCGAGCCTGTCTTTAAAGAGTTTCGTCTCCTCTTTTATTTCCTGCTCCAGTTCCGGTTCCGCAGTTTCAATGCCAAGTTCAATCAAGGCCTCCAGGTCTTCGTAATTTTTTTCCAATCGCAGGTATTTTTCCACTTTTTCTTTTTTTTCATTTAACCTCTGCAAAATCTTCTGGGCGTTTTCCGGGTCGTCCCAGAAATCCGGGACAGCGGTTTTCCGCTCCAGTTCCCCAATTTCTTCCTGCATCTTATCTATTTCAAAGAGAATCCCTCAGTTCGGATAAAACGGATCTCATAGATTCTACTTCTGCTTTATATTCCTCAAACATTTGCAAACCTCACTTCCCTTCTATAAGTTTTTGCAAGGTAAAGGCATTTACCCGGACATCTCTGGCAACGGGTGATTGACAAATTCAGGCGCTCTTACCATGGAACATCTGCATGGGAGCATAAACTATATTGTATCGGCTGCGAGTTGGAAGTTTCTTCAGCTCGCAAAGCGACCGCAGCACTTCTTGTATTTCTTGCCGCTGCCGCAGGGGCATGGGTCGTTTCGGCCTATTTTCTTTTCCTTGCGGACGGGCTGCGGTTTTTCGTCACTTCCTCCGTGGGAATAGGTAACGTTGTATGTCTTCTGCTGTCTCTGAGGAGCGGTTTTCACCTGCATTCTGAAGAGGTACCGCAGTGTGTCTTCCTGGATGTTTTTTATCATCTCCTGGAACATTTCATAGCCCTCTATTTTGTATTCCACCAGCGGATCTCTCTGGCCGTAAGCCCTGAGACCGATGCCTTCCCTTAACTGGTCCATGGCGTCGATGTGGTCCATCCATTTCTGGTCCACGACCTTTAGCATGATGAACCTTTCCAGTTCCCGCATGGTCTCGGCGCCCAGTTCGGCCTCTTTTCTCTCATAAGCGGAAAGCGCCTTTTCGATAATGCTCTGGCGCACATCCTCCCGCGACATTTTTTCAACGTCCCCCGGCAGGATTTCCCCTTTTATCTGGAAGATATCTGCCAGGTATTCCGAAAGGCCTTTCAGATCCCATTCTTCCGGATGAATTTCCTTTCCGGCATATATGTCCAGCAGCCTGTCGACAACCTGGACTATCATGTCTTTTATGCTATCTTTGAGGTTTTCCTCCTCCAGCACTTTCCGGCGCTGGGAGTATATGACCTCCCTCTGGGTGTTCATGACATCATCGTATTCGAGCACATGTTTTCTTATATCGAAGTTTCTGGCCTCCACCTTCTTCTGAGCGTTTTCTATGGCTCTGGTTATAAGCGGGTGCTCGATGGGCTGATCCTCTTCCAGCCCCAGCTTATCCATGATACCTTTAATGTTGTCCGAGCCGAAAAGCCTCATCAGGTCGTCTTCCAGAGATATATAAAACCTGGAAGAGCCCGGGTCTCCCTGGCGTCCTGCGCGGCCTCTGAGCTGGTTGTCAATCCGGCGTGCCTCGTGTCTTTCCGTACCTATAATATGAAGGCCTCCCAGTTCTGCCACACCTTCGCCCAGGACGATATCCGTTCCGCGGCCCGCCATATTGGTGGCTATGGTGACGGCGCCCTTCTGACCCGCTCTGGCCACAATTTCCGCTTCCTTTTCATGGTACTTGGCATTCAGCACCTCGTGGGGTATCCCTTTTTTCTTGAGCATGGCGCTCAGGAGTTCAGATTTTTCTATAGAGACGGTGCCAACCAGCACCGGCTGGCCTCTTCTGTAACACTCCTCGATTTCCCTGACCACCGCCTGAAATTTGCCTTTCTCCGTCTTAAATACCACGTCGGGATAGTCTACCCTTATCATGGGCTTATTTGTGGGAATAACAACCACATCGAGGCCGTATATCTTCCTGAATTCCTCTTCCTCTGTGGCGGCGGTGCCGGTCATACCGGCGAGTTTCCTGTACATTCTGAAATAGTTCTGAAAGGTAATGGTGGCAAGGGTCTTGCTCTCGTGCTCCACCTTGACTCCCTCTTTGGCCTCTATGGCCTGGTGAAGGCCGTCGCTGTACCTGCGGCCGAACATGAGGCGGCCGGTAAACTCATCCACTATAATGACCTGGCCGTCTTTTACAACGTAATCCCTGTCTATCTTCATCAGAGCATGGGCCTTTAACGCCTGCTGGAAGTGGTGCAGAAGCTCCATGTTCTCCTCATCGTAAAGATTTTCCACCCCCAGGAAGCTTTCGGCTTTTTTAATGCCCTTTTCGGTGGGCATTACGCTGTGGGCCTTTTCGTCAACGGTGTAATCCTCGCCTTCCTTCAACCTGGGTACGAACCTGGCGAATTTATAGTATATATCCGTGGATTCTTCCGCCTGGCCGGATATAATGAGCGGAGTACGGGCTTCGTCTATGAGAATGCTGTCCACCTCGTCGACGATGGCGTAGTTTAGTTCCCTCTGGACCATGTGCTCCTTGTAGAGCACCATATTGTCCCTCAGGTAGTCAAACCCGAACTCATTGTTGGTGCCGTAAGTGATGTCGGCGCTGTATGCCCTCTTGCGTTCTTCGTAATCCAGGCCGTGGACTATGAGGCCCACCTCCAGGCCGAGAAATTTATAAATCTTGCCCATCCACTCGCTGTCTCTTCGGGCCAGGTAGTCGTTTACCGTCACCACATGGACGCCGCGGCCCGTCAGGGCATTTAAATAGGCCGGCATTGTGGCCACCAGCGTTTTCCCTTCGCCGGTCTTCATCTCGGCGATGCGACCCTGATGGAGGACTATGCCGCCCAGCACCTGTACGTCAAAGGGCCGCATACCAAGGGTCCTCCTGGCGGCTTCCCTCACCACTGCAAAGGCCTCGGGCAGCAGGTCGTCCAGTGTTTCACCCTTTGACAGGCGCTCCCTGAACTCATCGGTTTTTTTCCTGAGTTCTTCATCGGAAAGCTCTGTTATTTTAGGCTCCCATGAATTGACCTCTTCCACTATTTTATTTAGTTTTTTTATCTCCCTTTCGTTGGATTTTCCCAGTATCTTATTTAAAATACCCAGCATGATATCACCTCATAACTTCCGGCATGTACCTTGCCAAAAGTCTTCTATTTCAAAAAAATTATATAAGGAACCCATTTAAGGTTCCTTCCTGAATTTATCTATATAATTTTATCACTTGTAGAACTTTTTTTCAACATAGCCTGCTGAATGGTAAAAAATATCCCCAGGCCCATAATAAAGTCGCCTATGCTGAATACTCTGGGTTTTGGATATGGCGGCGGGAGGGGTATAACATCTCCCAGAAATTTCAGCTTCGTGGCTGAATTTACGGCCGCATGGTACAGGTAGTTTCGGTCGAAGAGCAACAGCTTCAGATCGGCGAGTCCGGCAGTTTCGACGGCCTTCAGGGATACCGGCATCTTACCGCCGTTGACCGCAATGACCAGGAAATTTAAAAAGACTCCCAGCGCCACCGGCCGCATGGCTTTAATGTGCCAGTTGGAAGCAAGGCCGTAGAGCAAAGCTGCATAAGCCGCGGCGGCTATTATGACATTGTATTTTACTGCCAGTTCGTACAGTCGTCCCCTTAAAAAAAGAGGCAAATAGCGGATGATAAAGGACAAAAAAATAAACTCCACTTTTCTTAGCGGTATGGCGGCCAGCCCTCTGAAATTGCCCCTCCTTATTAAACCAACGGCAATGGATATCACTAAAAAATCAATCAGCATTAACCTTTATCCTCCCCTTTTTCACAGCACTTTTCAAAGCGTCAACGACCTCCGGCTTAAACTGAATGTTTGAATTTCTCTCTATCTCTACTAATGTTTCCTCGACGCTCCAGGCCTTTCGATAGGGCCTATCGGACGTCAGGGCGTCGAAGGCATCGGCCACCGCCAGTATGGCCGCTCCTAGGGGAATCTCCTCTCCCTGCAAACCCGCCGGGTAACCGGAACCGTTCTGTTTTTCATGATGAAACTTTATAAATGATGAGGCCCTGGCTAAAAAATCTATTTTTTCCACTATGCTCGCCCCCAGGATGGGGTGAGTTTTAATCTTTGAAAATTCATCTTCGGATAGCTTCCCGGGCTTATTGAGGATGGCTTCGGGTATGCCTATTTTCCCTATATCGTGAAGTAGGGCTGCAAAATTCAGGTTGTTCACAACATCCTGGGGCAGATTCATTTCCTCGGCTATTATCGAAGAATATTTGGCAACCCTCTCTGAGTGGCCGCGGGTATACGGATCTTTGGCCTCAATGGCCGTTGCCAGAGCCTGGACGGTGTCGAGGTATACTTTTCTCATATTCATGTACAGCTTAAAAGAGTGGCGAGCTACGAGCAGAGGAACCAAAAAAAGCAAAATTCCAAGACCACCAACATTTAGAAAGATTATCGCAAGAAGAATACCAAGTGGAGCGAGGGCAATATAATTTGGCAGGGCCCATTTAAAATTATTGAAAAAAATGCGTGATACAGGTTCTTTTTCAATCAATGACAAAGCAACAGTTACAAGACAAACGTTTATAAAAAGATATGTAAACGTTACTGCCATTATTCCCTGGAAATCGCGATAAAGGTTTATTTCGCCGGGAATGCCTCCCAACTTTTCGAAAACGAATCCTCCTGCCCCAACCATTACAACATATAGAGAGATATTAAATACCGCTTTATAAAATGACATGATTTTAATACGTTTTATTTCCGTAATAAGAGATGATAAAAAGACCATCAATATACTGGTCTTTGTACCAAAAATCAATAACGAACTTAATACAATGGCAAAGTCTACCGTAACTTCGGCTTTTTCTGGCAGGGGCACTGGCAGTTGTTGGGCAAAGATTAAAAGGCCGGTAAAAAGTAAAATCCCCACAGGCGATCTTACATCATCAAGATTCACGCTAGTCATTGAATAAAACAAAAGATACAGTGCGGAAATTACAATAACAAAAAAGTACATAAAAAACTGTATTGAGTATTTTTTCATAGCTTTATCACCTTGTTTATATGAAATAAGGGCCGACAAAAAAGTTTTTCAACTAAGGTCCTAATCTGAAACTGGCTCCACCGGCCAGAACCAAGGCGAAAAGAGCTAGTAAAATCTTTATCAGCGTGTCGTTAAGCTTCATTTTATAGCCTCCTTTTTCGGTTGCTCTGCTCTACCGCTAGTTAAGCAGGCTATAAAATCGCTTCGCTCTTTGTCGGCCCTTAAACTACATCTCCTTTACCAGAAAACTTATCTTTCTGTTAACTGCATTCAATACTGCGGCTACTATGCTCTCCACCCTGTCATGCTTGACCAGCGCGCTACCGAGAAAATGCTCTTCATTTCTGTCAATTATAAACGATATTAAGACGGCCACGGCATCTTTGCCGCCCACCTTAAATTCAATTATGTCCTCCAGACTCAATATGCAGTTTGCCTTCAAATATTGACGTATGGCTTCCAGGGTTGCTACGGCCACCGTCCTCATGCGGCTCTCGTAAGACCCTGGACCGGAAGACCTCCCTTCATAAGTATTGCCTTCGGGGTCGCTCAGCGACACCGTGACTTCATAATTTTGCTGATAATTTTTTACTCCTATTCCTTCCACCTTTAGTCTAATCTCGGATGTAAACTGGTTTTCGTTGTTCAACTGAGCCACGCTAATCTTTTTATGATCCACTTCAGAGCCAAACGACGCTATTAAGGCCGACTCTATGTCCCTTACAATCTGCTTCGGGTTTCTCTTTGAATTCGCTATGACGTGGATTTCGGAAATTTTACCGTCGGGAGCCGTAATAATCTTGGCCGAAACTATATCTTTTATCTTGCGTATCAATTCTTCGCAGTGTCTGATAATTTGCTCTCTATCTATATTTTCTGACATTAAATCACCCCTCACTCCGTATAATAAACAATTCGACTCGAAATTGCTATTTCCTTCTAAATAAAGTAACTTTTTGATAAAAAAAGAGCCCATAAAGCAGGCTTTAGTTTCAATACATTAACAGTAGACTCCGCCTATAATAATTCGGGCTCTATCAATCCGTAATTCCCGTCTCTGCGCTTATACACCACATTTATTTCATTGGTCTCTGCATTGGAAAACACGAAAAAGTCGTGTCCCAGAAGGTCCATCTGCAATACAGCTTCTTCTACATCCATTGGTTTCAGGGCAAATTTTTTCACCTTGACCACCCTGGGTTCATTTTCCACCCTGGCGGCGCTGGCGGCTTCACCGTTAAATTTAATCGGTACTCTGCGCAAATTTCGCGATAATTTTGTCCTGTGCTTTTCTATTTGCTTATCTAATTTATCCACCACCAGGTCAATGGACGAATACATGTCGGGACTCTCCACTTCTCCCCTCAGTATAATGCCATTCACCGGTATGGTTACTTCCACTATATGCCTGTCTTTTTCCACGCTCATCGTAACCTGAGCTTCGAGCTCTCCGTCAAAAAATTTTGCAATTTTACCTACTTTCTTTTCCGCATATTCTTTCAAAGGATTTGTGACGATAAAGTTCTTGCCGCTGACATTTACTTTCATAAGTTCAACTCCCTTCTGGGAATTATTGGTTTTTATTATATTTTTGCTAGTACATATATATTATTCCTCATTTTTTACAAAATTCCTCCTCGAAAAACAGGAAAGGGAGAATAAAGTTAAAAAAGCCCGGCTTTCACCGGGCTTGATTTTCTAGTCGACTTTTACAACATTTGCGGCCTGAGGGCCTTTCTGGCCTTCGACTATGTCAAATTCTACCGTATCGCCTTCTTTCAGGGTCTTAAAGCCCTCCTGCTGAATCGCGGAGTAATGGACAAATATGTCCTTTCCTTCTTCCACATGAATGAAACCATAACCCTTCTCCTGATTGAACCATTTTACTTTGCCTTGCAATTTATTCATTCCTCCTAAAAAAGAAATAGAAGTGGGATATCCACTTCATTCACTATAACACACCGGGATGGTAAAGTCAAATTAAATAAAAGTTTTTTTAACTCAGATTTCGTATTCCATAAAATGGTAATAATAACCTAAGGCGGGTTTGTAAAAATGCCAAAATCAATCCTGATGAAACTCGCCACCCTCCTTAGCTCAGTGATATATTTCTTTGGTAAATAACGCTTGATTTTGTCGCTTTCCTTTACTTTCAATATCTTCACGTATTCAAATAGTTCCAGAATCCCGGCCCCTGTTGGCTCAAAGCTTTTTGCCTTTCCTACCAGTTCGATAGGGTCTTTTTCTTTTTTAAGTGAATGGCGAACCCTTATCTGGATGAGCATGTAGATTAAAAGGGTAATTATAGCTTTTTCATCAGGGTCTTCTACCCTTATTTTGATGCGGTAAACAGATTCCAGTCCTCATAGCTTGCGCTTGTCGGGGTTTAAGGGGCATACACTACCAAATACAAAGCCAACTTTAAATTGCTTTAAATCGGTGCGATGTTCTTTGTTGTAGCCCAGGTTATTTTACAGCGAAAATACTGGCAGAACCCTGTATTGATACAGTGGTACTGATTAATAAAATATTGCTTTTAGGATGCACGGTCTAAAAGCGGTGTTTGTCTACAAGCTGAAGATATCAGAAATAATCTGACAGCTTTTGGCTGCTTAAAGTTTAAGTTATGCATCATATTTCAAAAATTTCAAATAATTAACTCAATAATTGTCTTGTATAGATTTAGTTCATCAATTTAATCATCAAAACTATTGTTTTTTGTAGTAATCTTGATGAATTTCCTTTCACGATTTTATAATAAAACTAAAACAATAAATAAAAAATAAAGCCTGCAGAAACTACAGACTTTAGGAAGGAAGATTTTGATGAGTTTAAAGATTGGCGAGGTGTCAAAGCTTTTAAATATGTCGGTGGAAACGATCCGCTTTTACGAATCACAGAATATAATCAAGCCCTCCCGAAAAGCGGACAGTAAATATCGTATTTATGAAACTTGGGATATTTTCTTTCTGATGGAGTGTATGAAATACAGAAGCTTTGATATATCGGTTAAGGATATTTCTAAAATCTTACACGCTGAGTCTTTGGACTTTTTTCTGCAGAAGATAGATGAAAAGCAAAATAGTATCAATGATGAGATCCGTTACAATACGCTGCTATATGAGAAAATTGAACAATATCGCTCAAGTATTGAAACCGTAGAGTTGAATGAAGGAAATTTCTGGATTAAAAAAATACCGGAACAGTTGTATTTTATTTACCTCAGCAGCCAAGGAGATCAATATGAAGAGCTTGATAGTACAAATCCACTGTTTTCTGAATGGATGAATTTTCTGCCTTTTGTAGAGTTTGGCTTACATGTTACTTTGGAAGATCTGATACACCGAAATACAGTGGACCGTATTCAATGGTCGCTGATTACAGAGAAGAAATATGCTGATATTTTAAAACTCCCGGTAAATGAGTCCGTAAAGTTTGTGCCATCACAGCTTTGCCTTTGCACTATTATCAATGCCGGCGATAAAGGTAATTTATCTTTAAAACTGTTCAATCCCATAATGGAATATTTGCAAACCAGTAATTATAAAATTTGCGGTGACGTTATCGGGAAACTACTTGTACGTGTGCATAAAGGCAAACGTTATTGCCGTTATTTCGAAGTGCAGATTCCCGTAAATAAAAAATAAAGGACTTGAGTCTATAGTTTCTTCATACTGTATAATCATTCTTGTGAAATAAAAAACAAACAAGGAGGATTTGTACATGTTAAAGGCACTATTTACTCCACAAAAAATAAACAACTGCGTCATTCCCAACAGGCTGGTAGTTACAGCAATGGTTACAAACTTTTGCAACGAAGATGGTACCCTCACCGATCGCTTCATAAAATATCATGAAGAAAAGGCAAAAGGCGGCTGGGGTTTAATCATTACCGAAGACTACGCGGTAAATCCGAATGCAAAAGGCTACCAGTTCATAGCTGGCTTGTACAATGATGAACAAATTGAAGGCAACAAACGCTTAACCGATACTATTCACAAATATGAATCAAAAATTTTCTGCCAGATTTATCATCCAGGAAGACAGACCAGCCACTTTGTTAATGGCGGTGTTCAGCCGGTTGCTCCTTCTGCAATCCCATGCCCATGGTGTCGTGATCTTCCGCGTGAGCTGACGGTCGACGAAATCCATGAAATTGTCGGTCAATTTGGTGATACTGCCCTGCGTGCAAAGAAAGCAGGTTTTGATGGTGTTGAAGTCCATGCTGCACATGGCTATCTGCTTGCAGAATTTCTTTCTCCTTATGCCAACAAACGGACAGATGAATATGGGGGATGTTTTGAAAATAGAATTCGTATTTTAAAAGAAGTAATTGCTGACATACGCAGCAAAGTAGGTCAGGACTTCCCCGTTATCGTCCGTATTTCCGGTGAAGAACGGGTTGAAGGGGGCAGGACCATGGCAGAAACCCTTGTCCTTGCCAGGGAAATTGAATCAATGGGTTTTGACGGTATCCATGTTTCAAGCGGTGTTTACGGTAACTATAATAAAGGCATTGTTTCTACCATGTACCAGGAACACGCATGGACTACTGACTTTGCAGCAGAAGTGAAAAAGGTTGTCAGTATTCCAGTTATTACTGTTAACCGTATCAACGAACCTAAGATGGCAGACACCATCATAAGTATGGGAAAAGCAGACTTTGTAGGTATGGGCCGTGGTTCATTAGCTGATCCTTATCTCCCGATGAAAGCGAAAATGGGCGATTTTGAATCAATTCGTTACTGCATCGGTTGTCTACAAGGATGTGTCATGCAGCTACTTAAGGGCAGAAGTATCACTTGCCTCGTCAATCCGGAAATTGGTCACGAATATGAAACCGATTATACAAAAGTAGAACAACCGAAAAACGTAATGGTCATTGGCGCAGGCCCTGGCGGGCTAGAAGCTGCAATGATTGCTGCAAAACGCGGTCATAGGGTTACCGTCTATGAGCAGAGAAACGATATTGGCGGACAGTTCAAATCTGCTGCCTACCCTCCATGCAAAGGTGAACTTTCAACCTTTGTTTCTTGGATCCGCCATGAGTTAAAGAAACTGAACGTCGAGATAAAATTAAATACAACAGTCACTGAAGAATTAATAAAGGAAGTTAATCCGGATGCAATAGTCCTTGCTACTGGTGGTGTCCCGGTAAAACCAAATATCAAAGGCATTGACAAAGATCACGTTGTCTTTGCAGAAGATGTCCTTTTAGGTAAAGTACCGACTAAGGATTTAATTGTTGTTTGCGGCGGTGGTGAAGTCGGTGGAGAAACGGCTGCAGCCCTTGCATTGGAAGAAAAGAAAGTTTCCATTGTTGAAATGCTTCCGGAAATTCTGAAAGAACTTGATCCGGTACAGACAATCGAACTGACCAATATCTTGAACAAATACGGTGTAAAACAATATACAAATACAAAAGTAGTTGAAATCACGGATAATGGCGTTGTTTGTGAAAGTAAAGGTAACCGGTTTACCCTTCCTGCTGACACAATAGTTTTGGCTTTTGGCTATAAACCCAATAAAACATTGGAAGATAAAGCAAGGGCATACTGCAGAGAGGTTTATACTATAGGCGGTGCTGTCAAGACCAGCAATGCATTGGATGCAATTCAGGATGGTTTTCAGGTCGGTTTAAAACTGTAGTTTGTTCTACTCTTTTCTTTATTAGAAGGGTTTGTTAAAAAATATCTAAACTACTTCCTTTCAATCAACCGGTCAAAAAAACAAGAAGTTTTCAGATTGAATCCCTAATGGGATTCAATCTTTTTTATGAAGTGATATATTCAAGATAGCAATTGTAATACTCTAAATATGTCATTCCATTTAGTTTTCTCTTATAATCGCTCATTGTTGTAAAAATAGATATATTTTTTAATTGCCTTTTTTAATTCTTCAATGTTTTTAAATGTATAATATATTTCTAATTTTAAAGTTCATCATAATTCTTCTAAGAATCATAGATCTTTTATTATTTATCTCGATTTCACACCCTATTTCATAAGACAACATATTTTTATATTCCATAAAATGGCAATAATAACCTAAGGCGGGTTTATAAAAATACCAAAATCAATCCACATGAAACTCGCCACTCTCCTTGGCTCAGTGATATACTTCTCGGGTAAATAACACTTGATTTTGTCGCTTTCTACCTTCTAGTTTTAGCAGCTTAAAAAATTTTTTTAGAGGTTAATGGTGCGAAAGGTCAGTTTTTAAGATTCCTCCGTGCAAATTTTAGACAGAGTTTTACTGAAAAGCATTAAAATAATATCACCTTATCAGGTTATATTTAATATGTTCTATTAAGGATTCTTTAAAATTTTCAAAAGAGGGGTTTGCATGCCCTTGAAAAGTGCTATATTAAAAATAAAAAACTGGATGAAGAATTTTATTAAACGAAAGAAAACCCGGCAGGATGACACGGTCGTGGTCAACCTTCCGGGCCTTTCCATAAAGCTCAACAGAAAACTGGATATCGACACGCCTCACGAGGTTACGGTGGTGGTGCCAAGGGCGGAAATCCGAAAGAGATGCCTTGACGACGCCTGCACCAGATATGAATATGAAATCATATACAGCAGCATAACTGTAGTCCATGCCCCAAGACACCCCCTGGCGGGGCCGCCTCCGTCCCCCCCGCCCGAAATCCCGCCCCGCAAATCTTAATCCCCGTAAAAGCAGCTGCCCCCTATAAACTCCCGTATTATGGACGTCAGGGGTATATCTTTTTCATCTTCTATCGGCACAAAGTATGCAAGAAACTTCAACAGGTAGCTGGCGGTGACGTATTCGGGGTCTTCGGGTCTAACCTGCTTCAGCAGCGGTTCGGCGTACTTTTTCAGTACGGCAAGTTCATACACCAGGGCCGAATTGAACATCACGTCCGCCTCTTCCTGGTACGGGAATATGTTTTTCTCGGCACCCTTCAAAACCGACGGCCACATGGCTATGGTCTTCCTGGCGTCGGCCGAACGGCTCCAGCTGTCTCTCACAATGCGGCGAAGCAGTCTTGTGTCGGTGGTGGAAATACGGTTGTGGTTGTCAAGGCTGAGCTGCGTGAGGGCGCTTACGTATATTTTAAATTTGTTCTCCTTAGGGATAGACAACGTCAGACGCTCATTGAGGCCGTGTATGCCTTCAATGATAATGGGCTGGTCCCTGTCCACCCTTATGGGGATGTTCTGATACTCCCTTTTGCCAGTATGAAAATTATATCTGGGCAGCAGCACTTCCTTTCCCTGAATCAGCCTGGTCAGGTGTTGATTGAAAAGCTTTATGTCTATGGCCTCCAGCGCTTCAAAGTCGGGTTTACCTTCTTCATCCAGAGGAGTTCTATCACGGTCAACAAAGTAGTCATCCAGGGATACGGATATGGGCCGGAGTCCGTTTACCCTGAGCTGGACCATGAGGCGCTGGGCGAAGGTGGTCTTGCCCGATGAGGATGGGCCCGCAATGAGAATTATCCTCATTCTTTCCCTGTTCTCATATATGGTGTCGGCTATCTGGGCTATCTTTTTCTCATGCAGGGCCTCGGCTATTCGGATGATTTCACCGGCCCTGCCGGCGGCGATGTAGTCGTTCAGCGCGCCCACATCGGCGACTCCCAGAATATGGGCCCATCGCTCGGCTTCCCTGAATACCCTGGCAAGTTTCGGCTGTTCCCGGTATGGCGCCACCAGGGTGGGATTTGACCTGCCGGGGAATTGAAGTATGACGCCGGGGAGGTAAAATTTGAGTTTAAACCATTTAAGGTAGCCGGTTGATGGCAGCATGTAACCGTAAAAGTAGTCCTTCATACCGTCCAGTTCGTATATATTGACAAAGGGTTCTTTCCTGTACTTCAATACCCTCACTTTGTCTTCAAGGCCCATTTTTTTGAACATTATGGCGGCCTCTTCGACGGACATCTTCGTCTTCAGGATCGGGATATCCCTTTCCACCAGCTGCCTCATCCTGCTTTCAATATCTTCCACATCTTCCTCACTGATGGGCTCTCCCCTGTATATCTCACAGTAGAGACCATCTCCAAGGGAGTGTTCAATGTGGACCCTGCAGCCCGGTAAGACATCGTGACATGCCTTTATGAACAAAAAAGAAAGACTTCTTACATAAATCTTCATGCCTATTTCCGTGGTAAGGTCCAGAAACTCCAGCCGGGCATCTTCTTTCAGGACGTATGTAAGTTCCCTGAGCCGGTTGTTCACTATGGCCCCGACAATGGGTGATGAGTACTCTTTTTGATATTCTTTTGCCAGTGTTAGAAGCGCCACGGGTTCATTTATTAATTTTTCTCCACGGCCATCGATGGTAACCTTCATAACGTTACCCCCTCCTGCTAATACAGTGCAATTTTATAATCTAATACTTAACATTTCTTTTTTCCATAAATCAATTCAAGGTTCCCTTTGCTATTATACCACATCTTCAGGCAGGAAATTTCACAGTTGTAGAACCGAATTGACATTACCCTGTTTTTAAAGTATAATGAATCAAACTAAATATTTTCTACCAGGGGTGCTGCTTAGAGCGGCTGAGACGGGACAATCCCGAACCCTTAGAACCTGTTTGGGTAATGCCAGCGAAGGGAAGGTAGAATATCAGTGTTTATAAACCGCATCCCTTCGGATGCGGATTTTATTTTTCTGGAGGGATAAAAATGACCCAACTGGAAGCGGCCAGAAAAGGATTTATAACAGATGAGATGAGGGAGGTGGCAAAAAAAGAAGGAATAAGCCCGGAAGTGGTAAAAGAGGGAGTTGCCGCAGGCAAGATAGTAATCCCTTTTAATCCCAACCACAGAGGGTTAAAACCGTGCGGCATAGGAAAGGGGCTCAGGACAAAGGTCAATGCCAATATCGGGACATCCGACAAGTACCCCGATATGGCGCCGGAGCTTGCCAAGGCAAAAACGGCAATAGACGCCGGAGCCGATGCCATAATGGATCTTTCCACCGGAGGGGATATTAAATCCATAAGAAAGGTCATGCTTTCTGAAGTCAGTGTGCCTCTGGGAACGGTGCCGGTTTATGAGGTTGGGGTTCTGGCCCAGAACAAAAACGGCAGTGTCATTGAATTCACGGATGACGAGCTTTTTGAAGTTATAGAACAGCAGGCCGAACAGGGTGTGGATTTTATCACCGTTCACTGCGGCCTGACACTGGAGGCTGTAGAAAGGCTTCGGCGGGAGGGCAGGATAACCGACATCGTGAGCAGGGGCGGGGCCTTCATCACGGGCTGGATGCTGAAAAACGAAAAGCAGAACCCTCTCTACGAACACTTCGACAGGCTGCTGGAAATCGCCAAAAAATACGATGTGACCCTGAGCCTGGGAGACGGCTTGAGGCCGGGCTGTATCGCCGACGCCACAGACCGCGCCCAGATCCAGGAGCTCATAATACTTGGCGAACTGGTGCAGGAGGCCTGGAAACATGGGGTGCAGGTGATGGTGGAAGGCCCCGGACACGTGCCGCTGGATCAGGTTCAGGCCAATGTTCAGCTTCAAAAGAGGATATGCCACGAAGCGCCTTTTTATGTGCTGGGGCCTCTTGTGACCGACGTGGCAGCGGGTTACGACCACATCGCCGCCGCCATCGGCGGGGCCGTGGCGGCGTCCGCCGGAGCCGATTTCCTGTGCTATGTGACTCCTGCAGAGCACCTGGGACTCCCTACGGAGGAAGACGTAAGAGAGGGAGTTATAGCATCCAGGATTGCGGCCCATGCGGCCGATATAGTAAAGGGTATTCCGGGAGCGATAGAGTGGGATTTAACAATGGCCGCAGCCCGGAAAAACCTCGACTGGGAGTCTCAGTTAAAGCTGGCGCTGGACCCTGAGAAAGCACGAAGATACAGGGACGAAAAAAACCCTTCGGATGTCAGGACGTGCACCATGTGCGGCAAATTCTGCGCCATGGACATTGTTGCCAAATACCTGGGAAAAAGCAGGAGCGACTGTTAAAGGAGAGCTGTTTATGAAGAAAATCTTGACCATCGCAGGTTCCGACAGCATAGGCGGAGCGGGCATCCAGGCCGACATAAAAACGTTTTGTGCCCTGGGTGTATACGGCATGAGCGTCATAACGGCCGTCACCGCCCAAAACACAATGGGTGTTTTTGACGTCAGGGAGCTTGACCAAGAAATTATAAGGGGACAGATAGACCGGATTTTTGAGGATGTTGAGGTAGACGCCGTTAAGATCGGCATGGTGTCAAGCAGTACCATCATTGAAACTGTGGCGTCTTCATTAAAGAGTTGGAATGCAAAAAATATTGTGCTGGACCCGGTCATGATTTCAAAAAGCGGTTATTATCTTCTAAAAAAAGAGGCCATCGACGCATTAAAGGAAAACCTGGTGCCGCTGGCCGATGTGGTAACTCCCAATATACCCGAAGCTGAGGAACTGACGGGTATGAAAATTGCGACTGTGGCGGACATGAAAGAGGCGGCAAAGCGTATAATTGACATGGGGCCAAAATCGGTGGTGGTAAAAGGCGGGCACATGAACGATGATGCCGCAAATGTATCTGACGTATTTTACGACGGAAAAGCCTTTAAAATTTTGTCGAGCGGGAGGATTGTCACCGGAAACACTCACGGGACCGGTTGTACATATTCCGCCGCCATTGCATCCTACCTGGGCAGGGGGTTTGACATGGAACAGGCAGTAAAACTTGCGAAAAAATACATTACAGAGGCCATAAAAAATTCTTTATCGCTGGGCAAAGGCGCGGGTCCTGTCGGCCACCTGGTGGAACTGTACAAAAAGGCCGGGATACGATATGAATGAAAGTTCTGAATAAGCTGATTAATAAAACAACCCCGGCTGCAGGATTAAATCCAAACCGGGGCATTTTCTAAATAAATAAATTAACATTTGCTTCATCGGCTTCCCCAAGATAGGTCGCCACTCCGGCGTAGTCTATGCCGTCTATCAACTCTTCCTTTTTTATGCCCATGACATCCATGGACATGGTGCAGGCAATTATTTTAACTCCCAGGGCCTGGGCGTTTTGCATCAATTGGTTCAATGTGTCGACGTTTTTGCGCTTCATAATATATCGCATCATCCTGGCTCCCAGGCCGCCGAAGTTCATCTTTGAGAGGCCCAGCTTCTCAGGCCCGCGGGGCATCATGAATCCGAACATTCTCTCGAAAAAGTCCTTTTTTACACGGACTTTCCGGGCCTTTCGCAGGATGTTGAGGCCCCAGAAGGTGAAAAACATGGTTACCTCGTCCCCCATGGCCGCGGCGCCGGTGGCTATGATGAAGGCCGCCATGGCCTTGTCCAGGTCCCCGGAGAAAACTATGATAGTCTTTTTATTGCCCATGGCGCACCCTCCTAAGCCTTTTTAACTCTCGCCACAATAACATCTCCATCTTCCAGGCTTATAAGCTCATTTCCGGTCTTCCGGCACCAGGCCTGGACGTCTTTGTAAAATCCCCTGTCCGTAGCTTCCACCACAATTATATCGCCGCTTTTTGCGTTTCTGGCCGCATTAAAAAGCTGGACAATGGGCCCGGGACACTGAAGGCATTTTGCGTCAATTTTAATCTCCGCCATTTTCAGCACCTCCTACTCCAGTTCAAAAGGCCACGCCGCAACACCGCCGTCGAGAATTTTTATATTGCCGAAACCCAGATGTTTTAAAGTTGTATATGCCAGGTAAGCCCTCAACCCTATCTTGCAGACGACTACGGTTTCCTTGCTCCTGTCTATTTCACCGGCCCTAATTTTTATAGTCTTGAGGGGGATGTTCCTGGAACCCGGGATGGCTCCCACCAGATACTCCGCCTCTTCCCTCACGTCGATCACCTGGAGGCCGGGATCTGACAGCCTTTCCTTTAACTCCAGGGGTGAAATGCCCTCGAGCTTTCCGGTGAGTTTATTTACCGCCACATTGGCGGCCACTATGGTGGAACTCATGGCCGAAGAGAATGGCGGCGCATAGGCCAGATCAAGTTTTGACACGTCTTCCACGGTGCCTTTAAATGTTATCACCGTGGCTATAATGTCAATGGGTTTATCCACAACGCCTTCGCCGATGATCTGAGCTCCCAGCACCCTGTGGCTGGCCCTGTCGACAACAAGTTTTGTAATTATATTCTTTGCGCCCGGGTAGTAATGAGCTCTGTCATGAGCGGGCACCAGGACGGTCACCACATCGTAGCCGGCGTTTCTGGCTTCCCTCTCGGAGAGGCCCGTTCTGGCCACATTCATATCGAACAGTTTTACCACCGTGGTCCCCAGGACGCCTTTCAGGCTTTCTTTTTCACCTTTGGGGTAGAGATTGAGCGCCGCCACCCGGCCCATCTTGTTGGCGGTGGAGCCCATGGGGTACCATGCTGGCCGACCCGTGATGAGATTTATGTTTTCCGCGCAGTCCCCAACGGCGTAGATATCCGGGATGTTCGTCTCCATATTTTCATTGACCTTGATGGCATCTTTTACGCCCAGTTCGACGCCGGCTTCGGCGGCCAGTTGAGTATTCGGCTTTACTCCTATGGAAAGCAGCACCATATCCGTATCTATTTTCATCTTTTCCGTCACCAGGGCCTTTGCTTTTCCATCGGCGTCTCCTTCAACGGCTACAGCCTTATCACCGGTGTGTATTTCTATTCCCTTTTCCTTCAGGTATTTTTCCGCCAGGAGGGCGATTTCTCTGTCAAAGTTGGGGAGGATCTGGTCAAGGAGCTCCACAAGGGTGACTTTTACGCCCTGCAGAGTCAGATTCTCCGCCACCTCCAGGCCGATGAAGCCGCCACCCACCACTACGGCCTTCTTTATGCCTTCTTTCTCAACCGCCTCCCTTATTTTAAGTGCATCCGTAACGCTGCGCAGGGTGTAGACGTTTTTGAGGCCGACACCCGGGATGGGCGGGACTACGGGTTTTGCCCCCGTGGCAAGGATCAGCTTGTCATAGGCGAAATCTTTTACGTCTCCCGTTACCAGATCTTTTGCAATGACTTTTTTCCCCGCAGGAACTATTTTCTCTGCCCGGTGGCGCAGTAAAACCGTGATGTCCTTTTCCTTGAATTTTTCCGGAGTCATTACCGTCAGGTGTTTTTTATCTTTGATTACATTCCCTATATAATAGGGCAGGCCGCAGCCCGCGTAGGAAATGTAATCCTCCTCCGTGAGCACGGTAACTTCAAGGTCCGGGTTTTCCCGTACGGCCTTGGCGGCCGCCTTGGTGCCCGATGCGACGCCGCCGATGACAAGAAGTTTTTGTTTCATAAAGCTCTCTCCTTTTTGGCCCACCGGCCGTTTTGTGACATATTTCTTTTATATTCATATATTATAATAATATGTTTATATGATACTTGCAAATTACAAACCAATGTGAAAAAGCCCGCATTCTTAAGAAATGCGGGCTTAACATGTGGTACAATTCCAATTTTATAGGTTTTATAAAAAGTTTTTACCTGCTGGCTCCGCCGCCACCGCCGGAGCCTCCGCCGAATCCTCCACCTCCAAATCCCCCGCCGGAACCTCCGCCGAAACCGCTCCAGAAACCGCCGCCACCGTCAAAGGGGCCGAAGAACGGACCGCCAAAGGGGCCACCGCGATACCGCCGGTCTCTTCTACCGGAAATGAGAAAAAATATTATTATAATGAAGACGACAACCCAAAGCAGCACGTCAAAAGGTATATCGTTTTCTCCCTCCAGATAATAGTCCTCAAGTTGCGAAAGTTCGCCGTCGCTCAAATCAAGGCCGTATTCTTTTGCGACTTCAAAGGCTATGGCCATAAAGGTGTCGTAAATCCCCTTTGAGTATTTTCCGTCTTCAAAAGCCGGCAGGGCGAAAGTGTCCAGGATGGCTCCCGCCTTGCCGTCGTTTATGGTCCCCTCAAGGCCGTATCCTACTTCTATTCTAATACGGCCGCTCTTTCCAGCCAGTAAATTCTCTTTGTTTACCAGCAGCAAAACGCCGTTGTTCTTTTCCCTGTCGCCGATTCCCCAGCTTCGCAGGAGTTTCAGAGAGTATTCTTCCAGGGACATGCCGTCCAGGTTGTTTACGGTCACGACCACTATCTGAGCTTTGGTCTTCAAATCAATGGCCCGGGCGATTTTTATGATATTTTCTTTATCGGAGCTATCTATGAGACCGGCGTAATCATATACGTAGCTTATGGTGGCCGGAGGGGGTGGTATGGGCTCCGCGGCTGCAGCTTTTGCATAGAATGCCGGTATAAAGCCGCATATCAATAGAGCGAGGATTAAAAAAACGCCGCCAGCTTTTTTGCCGCCCATGGTTAATTATTCCCCTTTGTGTTGAAATCCACTTTGGGCACTTCTTTTGCTCCTTCTTCGGCTTTAAAGTAATCCTTTTTCTCAAAACCGAACATGCCGGCTATGAGTACTGTTGGAAATCTCCTGATCCTGCTGTTGTAAGCCTGTACAGCGTTGTTGTAATCCATGCGGGCCACCGCAATACGATTTTCGGTGCCTGCCAGTTCGTCGGCCAGCTGTCTGAAATTGGCGTCGGCCTTAAGATTGGGATAATTTTCTACGACGGCCAGCAGCCTGGAAAGCGCACTTGAGAGTTCCCTGTCGGCCTCGGCCTTTTCTCCCACGCTCCGGGCTCCGATTAACTTTTCCCGGGCACGGGTAACTTCTGTCAGGATTTTTTCTTCATGGGCGGCATAGCCTTTTACGGTCTCCACCAGATTCGGAATCAGGTCGGCCCTTCTCTGAAGCTGGTTTTCGATCTGGCTCCACTTGCTGTTCACGTTTTCCTCGGCCGATACGAGCCCGTTATAACTGCCTAAAACAAGCACGGCCCCCAGTGCCAGGACTACTATTACGGCTGTAAAAGCCGTGAAAATTCCACTTCTCAACAAAAACCCCTCCCCAATTTCATTCTTGACTTCTATTATACATGAAAAAAACCTGTCACGATACCTGTAAATTTTGAGGATTTTATGATGGTTTTTCGATTTAAAAACCCTTCCATTTTCTCGGCTTGCATTTATACCTGACTTTTTCGGGTCACTTCTTAAAGCTGCCGGGGATGATGATTTTGATATCCGCCTGAGGTTTTTGAAATCTTTGACAGCTTAGTATTTAGAATCCCTTGAGTTATATTTAACCGGATTGCTCCTGTCAAAGCCGGGAAAACAAAAAAAGCGGTTCCCTTTTAAATAGTTTTTAAAGGAACCGCTGTTTTTATATCAGCCGAACCTTCTCATATATTCTTCAACAATCTTTGCTCCCGAACTGGTCCCCAGTCTTGTGGCCCCTGCTTCTATCATCTTCAGGGCATCATCCAGAGTTCTAATCTCTCCCGCCGCTTTTACCTGAACTCCGCTATCTCCCAGAGCTTCCTTTATCAACCTTACGTGTTCCACCCTGGCTCCGCCGCCCTTAATCTGGCCTGTGGAGGTTTTTATAAAATCGGGTCTTACTTCAGCTGCGATTTTACACATTTGCTTTATTTCATCATCTGTTAAATAATAGGTCTCCAGTATCACCTTGCATAATACATTGTTTTGCCTGCATATTTTCACTATTTCTTCCATTTCTTTTCTCATATAGTCATAATTTTTCGCCCGCAGTTCGGAGATGTTTATCACATAATCTATTTCGGTCGCACCTATCTCTATTGTATGTTTTGTTTCAAAAAGTTTCTCTTCCAGTGTATTGGTGCCAAGAGGGTAACTTATGCCGGTAACAATTCCGACGCCCGTTCCGGCCAGCAGTTGTCTGCAATATTTTATTGAAGAATGATTGACGGCGACTGATTTAAACCCATACTTTACGCTTTCCTCGCACAATTTTTTTAAATCTTCTTTTTGAATATCCACCTTCAAGTTTGTGTTGTCAATCATCCCCGCGAGGGTTTCTAAGGCAATATTACACCCCATTTTATTAGCTCCCTCTTTAATTTTTAATAAGCACAGCCGCACACCAGCATTACATTTGAGTAAGGCGTGAATTCTCCGGTCCTGATGATGGCTTTGGATTTTCTGCTTCTTTCTTTAAATTCGGTATGGGGCACATATTCGATTTCCACGTCCCCCAGCAGCTTTAAAATTTCTTCGTGCATTTTGGGGCTCACTTTTTTGCTTTCCTCCGCCATGATAACTTTTTCGACCACTATTTCTTTTAATATGGCTCGCAGTACCTGGATTTGGCCGGGAGTTCCGGGTTCAAAGGCCAGGTCCACCCTCTGATTTTCATCGGGAATGGGCAGGCCGGCATCACATATGACGATGGTGTCCATGTGACCCAGACTGGCAATAACTTCGCACAATCTTTTGTTCAATATACCGCCTTTTTTCATTTTAATTAAGCGCTCCTTTCTTAATAATTAATGCATACTCCTGCTGCCATCTTAATTTTCTGATTCGGAAATAATTTTAACGGAGGAGCTGGTGCCCAGTCTCGATGCTCCCGCTTCTATCATGGCTCTGGCGGTCTTTGCATCCCGAATGCCTCCGGCGGCCTTCACCCCCATTTTATCTCCCACCGTCCCCCGCATCAACCTTACATCATCCACGGTGGCACCGGATTTATTAAAGCCGGTGGAGGTTTTGACGAAGTCCGCTCCCGCTTTTTTGCATATTTCACAGGCTTTTTTTATCTCTTCTTTTTCCAGCAGACAATTCTCCAGAATCACCTTAACCACGGCTTTACCGCCGGCGGCTTCCACCACGGCCCTTACATCCCTTTCCACCAGCTCATAATCTTTTTCTTTCAGGGCGCCGATATTCATCACCATATCCACTTCGCCGGCGCCATTGGCAATGGCGTCTCTGGTTTCAAAGGCTTTGACTTCAGGAGTGTTGGCCCCAAGAGGGAATCCTATTACCGTACACACCTTTACACCCGTGCCCTTCAACAGTTCCGACGCCTGTTTTACCCGGCAGGGATTTACGCAGACAGAAGCAAAACCGTATTCTATCGCTTCTCTGCAGAGGGTTTCAATCTGATCTGAAGTCGCTTCGGGCTTCAGCAATGTGTGGTCAATAAATTCAGCCAGTGGTTTACTCATAATTTTTCACCTGCTTTTTTAAAAATTCTTCCACTTCTTCTCTTGTGGGCATGGCGGGGGCGGTGCCGATTCTCGTGACCGAAATGGCCGCCACCGCATTTCCGAAAACGGCGGCTTCTTTAATACTTTTGCCTTCCGCCAGAGCGGTGGCAAACCCGCCGTTAAAGGCATCACCTGCACCGGTGGTGTCGATTACATTGTCGGGTTTAAATGCGGGGATATGTCCTTCAAATTCCGGAGATTTTACATAAACACCGGATGCCCCGAGGGTTATGACGACCGACTTGACTCCTTTATCCACAAAATATTCAGCCGCTTTTTTAGCCCCTTCTATATCTTTAATTTCTACCCCCGACAGAATCGATGCCTCGGTTTCGTTGGGCGTCAAAATGTCTACTTTTTTATATATTTCATCAGGAATGGGCTGGACGGGAGCGGTGTTTAAAACCACCATAACCCCGTATTCGTTGGCTATATCTATGGCTTTATACACCGCACTTAAATTGGTCTCCAGTTGTGTTAATAAAAGCTTTGAATTTTTTATTTCTTCCCTTACGGATTCCACTTCTTCATCAGTGATGTAATTGCAGGCGCCTATGGAGACCACTATCTCGTTTTCTCCCGTGCCGTTTTCCACCATGATGAGCGCTGCGCCCGTCTCATGTTCATCGTCAAAAAATATATAATCCGTCCTCATCCCAACGCTTTCGAAGCTCTTTAAGGCGATTTGAGCGAAATCGTCTCTTCCCAGTTTGGTAACCATGGTGACATCGGCTCCCGCCTTATGAGCGGCCACGCCCTGATTGGAGCCTTTTCCTCCGGGCCCCAGTTTAAAAGGCCCGCCAAATACGGTCTCGCCCCTCGCGGGCAGATGCGGTGTCCTGCTCATTAAATCCACCACAAAACTGCCGAGCACAGTGATTTTGGGTCTTGCCATAAATATTCCTCCGATTCTCATTTATGCAGCAATTATTATAAATTTTAATATACGCATCCCGCCACCAGCACCATGTTGCCGTAGTGAGTGCCGAAATCGCCGGTGCGGATTACCGCCTTTGACTCTTTAATCTTCTCCTTTAATTCCACATGGGGCACAAACTCTATGGGAAAGTTTTCGGGAAATCTCTTTTTAATTTCTTTTAAGAATTCCGGAGCGTGTTCATGAATTTCTTCAGCCAGTATAATTTTCTCCACAGCCAGCTCATCCAGAATGCCGTCCAGGACCTGCAGCATGGTGGGTATGTTGGGCAGAAAGGCCAGGTCCACTCTTTCGACTCCCAGCGGGACGCAGTATCCGGAGTCCACCAGCGCCAGATAATCCTGATGGCCTGTGGAAGTCAAAACGTGCTTTAATTGAGGATGAAGGATTCCTCTTTTGAGCATAAAAACCTCCCCTTTCTATTCTAAATTGGCATGATTTTTAAACATTTCACCGGATGAAATCCCGATTTTTTCCATGAGCTTCATCACCGAGATATCCACCGTGGGTTATCAACGATCGCAGGCCTGCCATCCTTTTCGACAATCATTTTTCTGAACCCCTTTGTCTCAATGGTCCCGTAATCATGGCCAGCATCCGCCCTGAAGGCGAAAAAAGTGATCAGAGGCTCATCTGGACTCACATTTATACTTCTGTGGGCCCATCTTTTCGGGACATACACGGCTTTGCCGGGGACAAATTCCTGAGCATCCCACTCTCCTTCCGGCGTCTCCATCAACATATACCCTTTTCCTCTTATGCATAAATAAACTTCCGCCGTCTCCAGCACTGTATGGAAGTGGCCCTTTGTCATGAAATATTCATCGCCTATCTTTCCGGGATACACTATGCTGGTGCCGAAAGCGATGTCTCCCACCGTCTGGGGGATTCCCATTTCATAAAATTCATATATGAGCGGATCTTCATTTTTTAAGATTTCATCGACTTTTTCCGCATCATAAAACATATCCGCCATATTCGAAAGATATCTTTTTGAAGATTTTTTCATATTTGACAGGCCGCTTCTCAAATCAAATTCGATATCGAATGGTCTTAATATTTCATTCACCGTCGCCATCTCCTTTATTAGTTCTTATGCTGGAAGCTATTTCACTCAGCCGCTTTAATTTTTCGCCGTCGATATCAATGTGAAATACTTCCGCAATAACCTGAGTCCAGCCATGGATGAAATATGTCCACCCATCTTCGATATATAGATTTTTCTCTTCTTTCTGCCTCAACGCCTGGTGCATAAAATCCAATTTTCCTCTGTAGTTGAATTCCCATACAAAACTGTTCTCAGGGAATTCACACGCATCGGTCAAAGGCGATCCGGGCCTGTCTTTCCCGAGACCTGTGGCATTTATAATGAGGGAATAGGGTTTTAAGTTTTTTAACAACCGGTCGTTGTCTTTAGGTTCGGGACATAAATGGTATTCGATGGGAACCGGTGGATTTAGCCGCCTGATGATTTTTTCCATCGAAACCAGCCGGGGATTGCTCCTGTTGGAAACGATTATTTTTGAAGGGTAATTTCCATTATGCTTTTCCTTTATCAAATATGAAGTTATGGCTATGGAGCTTCCCCCGGCCCCCATTATAAAGACTTCTCCCCCATGATCTTTCCAGAAATTTTCCGGCAGAAAGGCCTCCAGCGCCAACCCGCTGGAAATGGGGTCTTTTGCATAACCTTCCAGTCTGCCTTCTTTTTTTGAAATGGATGACAGTTCTCCAAAAGCCTGTGCATAAGTGTCCAGATATTCAAACATATCTTTTGCAGCGTTGAACAGATCGATTTTATGGGTTGTCACCAGAGCTCCCAAAGATAATTCATCATTTTTAATAAAACCTACAACTTTGCGGTAATCCTCGGGATCAGCATGGATCTTCATATCTATTCCCTTAAGGACCGCATCTTTAAGCCCCAGCTCTTTCGCCCATAAAGGAAAAACCTTCATTATAGAGGATTGCTTTGTGGTCACACCGATGAAATACATGGTCGGTTGTGTTGCCTTTTCAGGTAATTCAACAGCCATTTTATACGGTCTCACTCCTTTTTGCTAAAGCTTCTGATGGATTTTTTATTGTGAATTTTTCTATAATACCTTCAGTTATACCGACTTCCAGGAGCAGTGGTATAAACTCTTGTTTTATATAGCCAAGGCCTATTTTGCCCCCATAACTTTTCAATCTATCCCGGGTGGTATCAAGGCCCAGCAGTATCCGGTCTTCAAAGCCCAATTCGACCATTTTCGCAATAAATTTTGCTTCCTCCATATCGCTATGGTATTTGAACCTTCCAATGGTATCGTATTCCATAAATACTCCTGTTTCGGCCACAGCCCTGTGATATTCTATATCGCTCAGATCTCTATCCAGATGGCATATTATAACACAATCCGGGTTTACACCTTCCTTCGCAAAAAGTTCTATCTGCTCCAGAGCATGTTTTCCCATCTCCGTATGGCTCAATATGGAAAAGCCGGTGGATTTCGAAGCCCTGGCTGCAGCTTTAAAAAGTTTTCTATATTCCGGCGTTATACCTTCACCGTCAGAAGCGGTTTTTATAACGCCGGCCTTCGAAGGAACAGCCTTTTCAGGCATTTTATAATCTCCATCTACAAACATGCCCTTTTCCAGCTCATGAATGAAAATATCAGCCAGTTCATCTTCATCCAGGCATTTGATCCAGTGGTCTTCAGCATAAAAAATCAGCTTATGAAATCCCGTAGAAGCAATTATATTGACTCCTGTTTTTCTAGAGGATTCGGCAAGATACTCCGCCATCCTGCCGCACCCGACGGGCTGGGCATCTACAATGCTTTGCCCTCCCAGCTCTTTATACATCCTCAGTTCTTCCACGGTCTTTTCAAAATCGTCGATTCTCAAAGCAGGATTTACTCTGGCCGATGGACCCGGGGCGATGAATAAGTGCTCATGGCTGTGGCAAAATCCCAATTTTTCATTTGGAATAAGGCCCGATACGGTCTGGATATTTTTTCTCAACATGAAAGGTCCCTTATCAGATTCTCCACAGCCATCAATCCCATCTTATCCACCGCCTCATAGGTGGAAGCTCCGTTGTGAGAACTTATGACTATATTGTCCAGTTCAAAAAGCTTTTTGTTGAGCGGCGGTTCCTGCTCAAACACATCGATGCCGGCACCGTATATCACATTTTCTTTTAATGCTTCATACAGCGCATCTTCATCGATGAGGCCTCCCCGGGCCGTATTTATGAGAATGGCGGTTTTCTTCATCATTTGCAATTCTCTTTTGCCTATCATTTTATTTGTATCTTCTGTCAGAGGCACATGAAGCGAAATTATATCGGCATTTTTATATAACTCTTCCAGGCTTACATATCGAACATCATATTCCCTGGCGAATTTTTCATCCGGGCAAACATCATAGGCAAGGATATTCATGTCAAATCCCTTTGCCCTTTTGATCACTCCCCTGCCTATATGGCCGGTGCCCACTATGCCCAGGGTTTTACCGTATATTTCCATAGACATTATTTTGCTCCAGTTGTTTTTCCTGCACTCTCTGTCTATGACGGTGATTTTCCTTGCGACAGCTAGCATGAGGCACATGGTAAAATCTGCTACCGCATCAAAGTTGGCTCCCACCGTCCTGGAGACTTTAATGCCCTTTTCTTTTGCATAATCAAGGTCAATGTTGTCTACTCCTACGCCGTATTTGGATATAGCTTTTAATTTTGAGGCTTTTTCAAGGACATTTCTATTCAGGGGGTCGATGCCTATTATAACGCCATCAATATCTTTAATGAGTTCAGATATTTCTTCTTCGGTCAGCGGCCTTTGATGCGGATTTTGCACTATTTCAAAGCCTCTTTCACGGAGCATTTCCATGGGTTTGGGATCATGTTTTGCAAACGACCTGGGTGTCACCAGTATTTTCATTTCATTATCACAGTCCTTTTAAGTATAATCAGAGTTTTGACAATTCCTCGTAAATTCCAACCAGTGCATCGTATGAATGCAGGAAAACCTGATAAGTCTTCTGATATATTTCTCTGTTAGCCGGGTTGGGGTCATGTTCACTTTCGATTTTTATGAATTTATTTATGGCATCAAAGCTCTTAAATTCACCAACGCCTATGCCCCCGATGACGGCCGCACCCATAGAAGTGGCTTCTTCAAGATAATTGGGTTTTAATATTTTCAGGTTATATATATCCGCCATCATCTGACGCCAGACTCTGCCTTTGGCCCCTCCGCCTATAACTATCATGCTGTCGATGGAAACGTAATTTTTAAATATATTCAATATGGTATTCAGGTTGTAGGTCACACCTTCCATGACGGCCCTCAGCAGGTCTTCCCTTTTATGGCCCACATGGATGCCTATAAAAGCCCCTTTAGCATTGGGGTTCCAGTGAGGAGTCCTTTCCCCCAGTAGATAGGGCAAAAATAATATTCCCCTGGCTCCCGGCGGGGATTTTTCTATTTCTTCATTGATTATGTCATAGGGACTTACGCCTTTTTCAACGGCCTCTTTTGTTTCGATCCTGCAAATCTCATTTTTGAGCCAGCTGTAAGACGTCCCGGCGGTCTGCATGGTCCCTATGGGGTTCACATAGCCGGGGACGGCATGGGCCCACGTCATGGTCCGCATCTTCGGGTCATATATGGGTTTTTCCGTCGTAATCCCTATCCACGAAGATGAACCTATATAATTATAGGCAACCCCCGGCTTCGTGCATCCCGCCCCCACGGAAGCGCACATGCCGTCGCCGGCTCCGATGACCACCGGGGTGCCTTCCTTCAGGCCGGTTTCTTCAGCAGCCTTTCTTGTCACCTCGCCAACCACATAAGTGGATTCGTGAGCTTCGGGGAGCTTGTCGCCATCTATACCGGCAATATCAATTATTTTTTCCGACCATTTGCAGGTATTCAAATCAAAGGCGTTGGTCCCCGACGCATCCGTATAATCCGTGACCATATTCCCCGTGAGCTTAAAAGCTATATAGTCCTTGGCATTGAGCATCTTGTAAGTGTTCCTGTAGACATCCGGCTCGTTATTTTTTATCCACATCAGCTTTTCCAGGGAATAGGAGGGACTGGCCCTGTGGCCCACAATCCGGTAAAACTCCATGGCGTCGATCTTCTCCAGTATTTTTTCCGTCTCTTTTACAGCCCTCTGGTCGGAATATATAATGGAATTTCTCAGCGGCCTTCCATATCTATCCACGCACAGGCATCCCATCATCTGGGCGCTGAATGAAACGCACACTATCCGGCCCGCGTCTATGCCCTGGATGAGCTGTCTCGTGGAATTGCATACCGCCTGCCACCAATCATCGGGGTTTTGTTCCGCCCAGTTGGCATTAAAGTATTTTGTATCGTAGGGATGGGTCCTGCTGGCTATCAGTTCCCCATCGGCTGTATACAGGGTGGCTTTGTTCCCGGAAGTCCCCAGATCATGCGCCAGAAGGTATTTCGCCATACCATCCACCTCCTCATAATCTGACCCCGCTTAAGTCTCACTCATTGACCAGTTCCACAATAAACTTGCTTTTGTCTCCTCTGTACCGGGAAATCGTATATTCCACCGGCACGTTATCCTGATTATAGGCTACTGTCTCGAAATAATGAATCGGAGCCCCCTCCTCAATCCTCAGCAGTTTCGCTTCATACTCTCCGGCCAGGTCCACTTCGATGGACCTTACTGCCCTTTTTATAAAAATACCGTATTTTTTCTCGAAGGTGGAATACAGCGAATTATTTACAAAATCCACATCGATAATGCCGGGGCACAGCCTGAGAGGCACGTAACTGTCCAGGAAGACAATGGGTTCGTCATTGGCGTAGCGCAATCTTTTCAGGTGAAAAACTTCTTCCCCCACGGACAGATTCAGCTTTTCCGCTATTTTTTCATCAGCGGCTATATACCTTTGCTTCATGACTCTGGTTTTGGGAATCAGGCCCTTTTGAATCATTTCATCGTTAAAACTTATAATTCGATGGGTGTATTCCTGGTTAATCTTGGGCTGGGTGATAAACGTCCCCTTGCCTTTTATTTTTTTTAAATACCCTTCTCTTACCAGTTCGTTTATAGCCTGCCTAACGGTGGGCCTGCTGATGTTGAAAATTCTGCACAGCTCAATTTCCGTGGGGATAGAGTCACCGGGTTTGAGCTGGTTTTTCTGAATGTACGCCAACAATATTTCTTTTAACTGGTAATACAGTGGTACAGGTATATCTTTGTTGAGTTTCGCGGCTTCCAGATTCATTATTTCCATCCTTTACTTCATAAAATAATTTCTACAGATAAAAATATTACTTTTGCTCATACTTTTCAAGAATGGTATTTATTTCTCTGTAAGTTTCGTCATCCAGTTCCCATGTGGCGCTCTCTACATTGTCTTTAATATGCGGAATTTTTGTGGCACCGGCTATAATGGTGGTGACGACTTCATTTTTAATCAACCAGTTTAAAGCCAATTGAGAAAGCGGCCTTGCGATCCTGTCGGCGATTTTTTTCAACTCCTCCACAATCCCAAGGTTCCTCTGGAGTTTTTCACCCTGGAGTTCAGGGTTGGCGTTTCTCACATCCTTTTCATCAAAGTTTTTTCCGGGCTTAAAGGTGCCGGTGAGCAGCCCCTGGCACAGGGGGCTGTAAGGTATAAAGGCGATGCGGTTCTCCCTGCAGTGAGGTATAATTTCCTTTTCAGTCTTGTAGTAGAGCGGTATGTTATGATAAAAATCCGCGTTTCTGTCTATCATGTTGTAAAGGCACTGATGAGATACTATTTCTCCATATTTTCTTGCTTCATCCAATAATTTGATGGGGAAATTCGAAGCGCCGATATATCTTATCTTGCCCTCTTTTTTAATCCGGTTTAAAGCGTCCATAGTTTCTTCAATGGGTGTGTTGTAATCGGGCCAGTGCATCTGGTATATATCTATATAGTCCGTTCCCAGTCTCCTCAAGCTGTCGTCTATTTCCCTCAAAATACTCTCTCTGGAAAGCAGGTTGGTGATTCTTTTTGAATCATCCCATACAAGACCGCACTTTGAGGCGATAATGACTTTGTCTCTCTTCCCCTTTAATGCTTTGCCCAGCAACTCTTCCGCATGGCCGAAACCGTACACCGGCGCCACGTCGAAAAAGTTGATTCCCATGTCATAAGCCGCCTGAACGGCTCTTACGGATGATTCGTCGTCTGTTCCCGTCCAGAAATCCCTTCCCGATATAACCCAGCAGCCGAAACCGATGACAGACGCCTCCAAATCCGTAGTCCCAATACGTCTTTTTTGCATTTGTCCCACCTCTTTTTATTATTTACTTTGCTTTTTAACCTGATCTATCAGGACAGCTGCCACGATAAGAGCGCCGATCAATATTTGAAGAATAAACGGGTCTATTCCCAACAGATCCCCCGCATTGCGCAGGGTAGACATCAACATGGCACCCACCACTGTCCCTACAATGGAACCTTCGGCCCCGTTTAAACTGGCCCCGCCGATAACGGCCGCAGCAATGGCATCCAGTTCATAGCCGCTTCCTGCGGTGGGGATTCCGTTGGCCAGCCGGGATACCAGCATAATGCCTGCAATGGAAGACATCAGGGCACTGTAGCCGTATATCATATACATATTGGTCCTGATATTTATACCGCTGAGCCTTGCAGCTTCCACATTGCTGCCTATGGCGTAAATGTTGCGGCCGAATCTGGTTTTCGATATGATAAACGCCGAAATCAGAATCGTTATAACCCAGATGACGAAAAGCGACGGCATCCCGAGGATACTCATCTGAGCGAGATTGAGGAACGAAGCCGGCAGGCCCGACACCATTCTGGCGCCGCTTATAAGCATAATAACTCCCCTGAATACCGTCATGGTGCCCAGAGTGGCGATAAAGGGCGGCACCTTCCCGTCGTAAATCAGGATTCCGTTTATCACCCCCACAAGAGTTCCCGCTATAATAGCAATGATCACAGACAGCGGAGCGTTCATGCCCGCCTGGGTCATCAATATGGCCGCAAACATACCGGCAAAGCCCACTACGGAGCCCACAGACAGGTCGATCCCCGCGGATACTATTACAAATGTCATTCCCAGAGCAATGACACCATTAATCGAAGTCTGCCTGACCAAATTTGAAAGGTTATTCGCCGTAAAAAACCCGTTTACCGCGACGGAAAGCAAAACGAATAGCGCCAGAAAAACAATTAATATAGTGCCTTCCGAGAAAGACGGACTTATTATGGAAATACTTTTTTTGGTGCTGGTATTTGTATTCGTGCTCATCCGATACCCTCCTATTTGCTGCTGTTACTTACCACCGGCAGGCCTGACGCCAGCCTCAACACATCTTCATCCGTAACTTCGTTTTTATTCACAATGCCGGTGCAATTGCCCTCGTACATCACCAGTATCCTCTTTGCAAGGCCCATAACCTCCGGTAAATAGGATGAAATCAATATAATGGAAGCCCCCTGCGATGTCAGGTTTTCAAACAATCTGTATATTTCCAGTTTCGCGCCCACATCCACTCCCACCGTGGGCTCGTCAAAAATGAATATATTACTTTCCGCATTCAGCCATTTCGAAACCACCACTTTCTGCTGGTTTCCGCCGCTTAATTTTTTCACTTTCTGATAGATGGAGGGGGTCTTTATATTTAATTCACCGATATATTTTCTGGCTCTCCTCTTTTCCTCGCCCCCGTCAATAATTCCGAAACGGGATATATTTTCATATATTACAAGGTTTGTGTTGGTCATCACCGGAAGCTGTAACGCCAGACCCTGCAGTTTTCTGTCTTCGGGCAAAAAGCCAAGGCCGGCCTTAATCCCGTCAATAGGTGAATTTATAGATCGTCTTTTGCCGTTAATGAATATTTCACCGGCATCGGGCCTATCCGCACCAAAAATGCACCGCACCACATCGGTCCTTCCTGACCCCACAAGGCCGAACATTCCCAGGATTTCACCCCTGTGCAGCTTAAAACTGATATTTCTGAATCTGGGTTCTTTGGTCAAACCCCTTACTTCCAGGACCACATCAGGGGAGTCATGGTGCTTTATGGAATAAATATCTTTTATATTGCGGCCCACCATCATAGAAATCAGCCGGTCTTCATTGACCTGCGACACCGGCACCGTGTCCACCCATTGGCCGTCTTTCAGCACCGTCACCGTATCGCAGATGCCGAATATCTCTTCCAGCCTGTGGGATATATATATAACCCCCGCTCCTTCTTTTTTAAGCCTGCTTATTATTTCAAACAGTTTCTGAGTTTCCTCGCTGGTCAGCAGCGCCGTGGGCTCATCAAATATAACCAGCTTAACTTTTTCATATATCATCTTGGCTATTGCCACCATCTCCTGCTGGGCCACGGGCAGATCTTTCAATTTTTTTCTGGGATCAATATCTATATCTATTTTTTTCAGAGTTTCGGCTGTGACCCGATACACCGTCTTCCAGTCGACCAAACCGTTCTTTACCGGCAGTTTGCCCAGAAAAAAGTTTTCCCCCACGGAAAGGTGAGGAGCAAGAGTAATGTCCTGGTAGACAGCCCCCAAACCCAGCTCCTTCGCCACCAGCGGACTTGTTATATTAACTTCCCTGCCTTCAATAAAAATCCTGCCCTTATCCTTTTGATACGCGCCCATCAATATCTTTATAAGGGTCGATTTGCCCGCTCCGTTTTCTCCGACCAGCGCATGGACTTCCCCTTTTTTTACCGTTAAATTCACATTAGAAAGAGCTTTAACTCCAGGGAATTCCTTGGTAATTCCTTCCATTCTTACTATTTCCTGTGTCGACATAGCATTAACCCCTTTTACAAGGGGATAGGGCCCTGAAGCCCTATCCCGGCAATTTTATTTCTTTTTGAGCGTGGGATCGAGTAATTCCTTGATTTCCTGCTGGTTCATATTTTCCTTGGTCACCACTGTGGAACCGGTGTTGACGTATTTTTCGAGGGTTTTGCCCTGAATGGCATCGTACGCGCTCATTACACCTTTATACCCCATGCCGTACGGGTCCTGCACAATCAAGGCTTTAAGGGCCCCGCTTTCCAGTGCTTTTATTTCTTCCGGATCGGAGTCAAAGGCCACCGCCACCACTTTATCGGCCAGTTTTCTTTCCGTGATAACACGGGACAGGCCGTCACCGGTCATGTTGTTGTCCGCAAAGAAGCCGATGACATCCTTATTGGCGGTCAGTATATTCTCCGCCGCACTCACAGCCTTGAGCACGTCGTTGTCCACGTATCTGGGACCAACAATTTGAATATCCGGAGCCAGTTCTTTCAGTTTTTCAGTAAAACCTTTATCGCGGTCTATCAAAACCTGCACTCCCGCCATGGCGCTGATGAGGCCCACCTTGCCCTTCAGCGGAATACCCCTGGCCTTTAATTCGTCCACCAGCTTCTGGGCCGCTTTGCCGCCGGCTTCCACGTTGTCGGTGGCCAGGAAGGAATGGATTTTGTCGGTCTTTACCTTATTGTCTATGGTAATGATCTTTATGCCCATGTCGTAGGCCTTCTCAAGGGCCGGGACTGTGGCTTCGGAGCTGGTGGAGGCGATTACTATGCCATCGGGTTTCTGGTTCACCACGTTTTCCAGTATCGAAACCTGTTTGTCTATGTCGGCTTCTGAAGGCGGTCCATAAGTGGTGACGTGGATGTCCGGATTATCCTTCGCCGCATTGTTGGCTCCGATTAAAACGTACTGCCAGAAATCCGAGTCGGTGGCTTTCACTATAACCGCAATTTCATATTTATCTTTCTTGGATTGCTCCTGCTGGGCTTGCTGTTGCTGCTGACCCTGCTCCTGCTGGGCGGGCTGCTGTGCCTGCTTGCTTCCGCATCCTGCTAAAAGCAGGCCGATCAGTAATACCGCCAGAATTATACATAAAATTTTTTTCATTTATTTTTCCTCCCCAAATTTCATGATTTATAGAAGGCATTCATAATCTCTCTCGGTGTCAAATCTTTTCCCCTTTCACGAAAGAATCATTTACCACCCCTTTCTTTCTATCTATCCGGAGTGTCGATTCTATGATTTTTAAAAACCGCTTTCTACCTCTCCCCCCTTCCCCAGATATATAAAGACGTAAATATGTAATTACATATTTACATCTTTACTTTTGTAAGATATTCGACGTTTCTGTAAAAAATCCTTCTTTGTTATATTAATAACTTTTTATTTTTTATATATCTTATATATATTATCAATATAGAAAAGTATCTTTATGGCAGCGCATTACTTTTGATTCGGCTGGACCTGCAAAAGCCGTTGTGTCATAAAAAGTGTCAAACAAAGCCTTCTTGTCGGCAGGCATAATGCGGTGATTATAGGACTGGTATTTGGTATTCACTCTATCATATGAAAAAGGGAGACTCGAATATGTCTCCCTTTTTCAATATTATCCCGACGGTTATATTCAATTCTATTATGGGAACGTATCTTGTATCGGTCACTTCAGCATAATTGCCTTCAACTCTTCCGGGTCCATCTGAATTCGGGCCACACCGGTCCTGATGGCAGCCTTAGCCACCTCGCAGGCCACGTGAGCCGCCACTCTCCGGTCAAAGGCTCCGGGGATGCAGCGGTCGGGCGAAAGCTCTTGCTGTGAAATCAGTGAAGCGATGGCGTGCGACGCGGCCAGTTTCATCTCTTCATTGATATCCTTTGCCCTGACTTCCAGCGCGCCTCTGAATATGCCCGGGAAGGCCAGAACGTTGTTTATCTGGTTGGGAAAATCGGAGCGGCCGGTGCCCACCACCACGGCTCCACCCTCTTTTGCTTCATCCGGAAAAATCTCCGGCACGGGATTTGCCATGGCGAAAATCACAGGGTCTTTCGCCATGGTCTTTACCATATCTTTTGTCACCACACCCGGCGCGGAGACGCCTATGAATACGTCGGCTCCCTTTAAGGCCTCCCCCAGGCTTCCCTTTAAGCCCGTTCGGTTCGTAATCCCGGCAAGTTCCTCCTTGCTAAAATCCAGCCCCTCCCGGCCTTTATAAATGACCCCTTTTCTGTCGCATACCACCACATCGCCCGCACCGGCTAAAAGCAGCAGTTTTGCCACCGCCACTCCGGCGGCTCCCGCCCCGTTTATTACGACCCTTATGTCTTTAATATCTTTGCCTACTATTTTCAATGCGTTTATAAGCCCCGCCAGTACGACCACCGCGGTTCCGTGCTGGTCGTCGTGAAATACGGGTATGTCGAGTTCTGCTTTAAGGCGCCTTTCAATTTCAATACACCGGGGTGCGGAAATATCTTCCAGGTTAATGCCTCCAAAGGAAGGCGATATGTATTTTACGGTCTTAACTATTTCATCCACATCCTGGGTGTCAAGGCATACGGGAAAGGCATCCACCCCGCCGAATTTCTTAAAAAGCAGCGCCTTTCCCTCCATGACCGGCATTCCGGCTTTTGCCCCTATATTACCCAGGCCGAGCACCGCCGAACCGTCCGTCACCACGGCCACCATGCGGCCTTTGCAGGTATATTTATACACCAGCTCAGGGTTTTTTTGGATTTCCCTGCACGGCTCGGCTACTCCCGGGGTATAAGCAAGACTCAGGTCCCGGGAATCTTTGAGAGGCACCTTGCTCATCACCTCAATTTTGCCGCCGTTTTCTTCATGGAGCTTCAACGCCTCCGCTTTTAAATCCATATAAATACCCCACTTTCTCCTTTTTTCTCCCCGCTTCTTTTACTTCATATAAGTTCAGGTTCCATTTACATAAATTTGCTGCCGGAACTTTAAGAAATTATGTCAGATATAACGCGCCCTCCTGCACTATTTTAACATGTATAACGGCCGGAGTGCCATATCAGATTTTTCAGTTCTTAAGCCGTTATTCTCTGAACTCCTTAAAAGCGGTCCTGTTCTTCCCTTACCATGCCAACATTCAGCCGTATATTTCTTTAAACAGCGGTTTTATCCCTCCATTTTCCAGAATTCTTAAAACAAATTCGGAAAGCCCTTCTCCCTGGTAAGTATCTCCCGACGTCTTGTTAACTATCACCCCGGTAGAAACGTCGATTTCCAGAATGTCGCCTTCCTTCAACCTGCCGGTAATGCCCGGGCAGGTTATCACAGTCAGGCCAAGGTTTATGGCGTTCCGGAAAAATATCCTGGCAAAAGATTCCGCCACCACCGCACTTACTCCCGATTCCTTTAAGGTAATGGCGGCATGTTCTCTGGATGACCCGCAACCAAAGTTTTTCCCAGCCACCACTATGTCACCTTTTTGTATTTCTTTTGAAAAACCGGGCCGAACACCTTCCATACAGTGAGAAGCTATATCCGCTTTGGCCGTCAGTTCTAGATATCTCCCCGGGTAAATCTGATCCGTGTCGATATTGTCGCCAAAGAGAAATGCTCTTCCGGATATTTTCTGTCTCATTATCTGTCCTCCTCCATATATTCTCTCGGATCCACGATTTTCCCCGCCAGCGCGCATGCGGCTGCTGTGGCCGGGGAAGCAAGGTATATGTCGGCGCCGGTGCTACCCATCCGTCCCGGGAAATTCCTGTTGGTGGCCGTAACGCAAACCTCGCCCGCGGCAATGACCCCCTGGTGAGCTCCAAGGCACGGGCCGCAACCGGGCGTGCTGAAAGTTGCTCCGGCTTTAACCAAAGCCTCCACATAGCCTCTCTTTATAGACTCTATAAATACTTCATTTGAAGCCGGGATAATAATGAGTCTGGTTCTTTCATTTATCTTCCTTCCTTTCAAGATTCTATAAGCCCACTCAATATCTTCAATCCTGCCGCCGGTACATGACCCTATGAATACCTGATCCACTTTTGTGCCGCAAACCGCGCTTACGGGGACTACGTTATCAACACTGTGCGGGATGGCCACCTGGGGCTCAAGGTTGGAAACATCGAAGGTATATACCTCGCTGTACCTATAATCAGGGTCTGTAACAGGAATATCCAGATCTTCTATCTTCACGCCTCTTTTTCCGAGGTAACCGAAAGTTACTTCATCCGGCTGTATATATGATGTCTTAGCTCCCATTTCCACAGACATATTGCATAAAACCATCCGACCGCCGATATCAAGATTTTTAACGGTTTCACCGGCAAATTCCACAGCCTTATAAACCGCCGCATCGGTACCAAGTTTTCCCAATATATGAAGTATTATATCTTTGGGCAGAACGCCGGGCTGCGATTTTCCATTTATTTCTACTTTAATTACTTCAGGCACCCTGAACCATAATTCCCCCGATATGAGAATACACGCCAGATCCGTAGCGCCAACGCCCGTCCCGAACGCGCCAAAAGCTCCGTGAGTGGTGGTATGAGAGTCGGTTGCTACCAGGATCATGCCCGGGTACACCAGCCCGGCTTCGGGCATGACCTGGTGGCACACTCCTGAATTAATATCAAATAAATGCTTGATGCCGTGCTTCCAGACAAATTCTCTCATCACTCTGTGATTCGCCGCCGATTTTATTGTGGGAGCCGGAGCGTAGTGATCGAAGACGAAAACCACCTTTTCCGGGTCCCAGACCTTTTTTCCTCCCATTTCTTCAAAAGATTCTATAACCTGCAGATAAAGATCATTTACTTCGGCAAGGTCTACCCTGCATGTAACTATTTCACCGGCTCTAACCCTCTCTTTCCCCGACGCCCTTGCCAGAATTTTTTCCAGTGCGTGCATATGAGTTCTCCTTTCTTTAATATTACTTTATCTTACTCTACATATGGAAGGGTGGAATTTGCATAAGGCAATACAAGAACTTTTGCATCTGCACCGTATTCTTTTAATGCCTCCTTTAAAGCATCCTGTGCGGACTCGGCGGGTATAAAAAAGATCTTTTTAACCAGATCTTTATCCAGGCTGGAAACAAGATAAACCTTCACTCTTTCGAGGACCATGCATATTACTGCCGCCTTGTGAGCTCCCAGTTTAAAATCCTTCTGAATCCATTCGACGCAATCATGGGGGCATTTGGCCCTCAACATCCAGTCTTCGAAAGTAGCCTCACCGAGCCCCTCCCGGCATTCGGCGAGAAGTATAATACTTCCGCCGTCTTTTACGGCGTAACTGGCATTTTCAAGGCCTTTTTGGGCTTGGTACAGGTTTATATCTTTCGGAAAGCCGCCGCAGGACGCAACTACGATGTCCACCTTTTCGTCTATATTTCGTTTATACATTTTGTCAATGTATTTAGCTCCCTCGCGGTGGGCTTTAACCGGGTCTCCGGCCACCACTTTTACTATCTCCTTATGGCTGTTTAAAACCGCATTTACAATGAATTTGACTCCTGCGATGCGCCCCGCTTCTTCTATATCTTCACGCATGGGATTCCCGTCGGCTCTTCCGGGCATTGTGCCAGGCCTGATCATCATGATGTGATTCGTCTCAATAGTCTTTTTGCTGCAAACCCCGGGAAGGAGGGCTTTATCCCCGCCGCTGTATCCCGCTTTATAGTGAAACTCAAGATTTCCAGTAGCTATAACAAGGTCGGCGTCGGCCACGGGCTTGAAAACCTCCACCGGAGTGCCTCGCTTTGTTGTGCCCAGGTATACACAATCATTTATGTCATGGTCTATACACCTTACCTTGCTGTAAACATCTTCGCCCACAAGTTTTCTCTTTTCTTCTTCCGTATGTTTTCTATGATAACCCAATCCAAATATTACTTTAATATCACCGTATCTGACACCTGCTTGGTTTAATTCTTCAACTATAGGCGGAACCAGGATGTGTGAAGGCGAAGGTCTTGAAATGTCGCTGGCAAGGATTACTACTCTTTTTTTCCCCTTCGCTAATTCTTTTAATGAAGGGCTGTTTATAGGATTATTAATAGCATTTCTTACTTCACTGAACGGCTCTTTTACTCCTGGCAAGTCCTGAGGATTTAATATTGCATATAGATTCTTATCGTTTATATCAACATTTATATATGATGACTTATATTTCAATAGCACAGTAGACAAAGTAAATCGCTCCTCCGATCGTTATACCTTATGCGAACAAATCATCACAATCGTGTAAGACGACCTTTTTATCTTTAATTATGATTTATTATTTCAATTCTTAATATTGTTTTAATTATCATAACAAAGTCAAATGCAAGATAATATTTGCTCGATATTAACGCAAACATTATCTTGCATTATTATCAATGTTTAATGTCCATTTTTTTGCTATTCTTGTTCTATTTAATTAGTCCAATTTCGGTAAACACATCTTTATATTTTTCTTGAGTTTCAAGCCACATCTTTTTGAACTCTTCCGGTGTGCTGTATTTAGGTGTTAAACCTAAATCAATAATAGCCTGTTTTATTTCCGGGTCATTAATCGTTTTCTTAAAGGCTTCTACCAGTTTGTGTTTTACTTCTTCAGGCATATTTTTAGGAGCGCCAAATCCTTGCCATAATATCTCTGAAAAATCATAACCTAGCTCTTTAAAAGTCGGTACATCTTTGTAAACCGGGTCATCAATTCTTTCTTCACCTGTTTCAGCTAAAGCTGTAACCTGTTTTGATTCCATGAATTGTTTAAAGTCAACGGGGCTCAGCATTGCTGCCTGGATATGGCCACCCAAAAGTGCCGCAACAGCATTGGAGCCGCCATCAAAGGTTACATCTTCTATTTCTATTCCTGTTGTTTTCTCAAACAGGGCGGTGGCCATGTGTGTGGAACCACCTACACTCGTATGGCCAATTTTTATTTTACCAGGATTTGTTTTTGCATAATTTATAAATTCGTCAAGGGTCTTCCACTCTGAATCACTTTTTACAGCTAAAATCTGAGGTGAAATAGCAGCTAAAGCAATAGGTTCTAACTCTTGAGCATAATCAGTGGGTGATTTCTTTAAAACCGAGCTGGTAATCATACCAGTGTTAACGGAACCTATAGTATAACCATCAGGCTTTGAATTCATTAGTTCATTTGCACCGATGGTTGTAGATCCTCCCGGTTTATTTTGGACTATAACTGGTTGACCCAGATATTTCTCAAGTCCTTTTGCTACAGTACGGCCAAGCAAGTCTGTGCTTCCGCCGGGGCTGTTTGGAATTATCATGGTTATAGGTCTTTCGGGATATTTGATTTCATTTTTGTCTTGGTCCTGAGGCTCTGTTGAATTAGAATTTCCGCCACAACCCGTAAGGGCCATCGCCAGAACTAGCATTAATACAGTCAGACTAACTAACGCTTTCTTTTTCATGAATTTACCCTCCTGTTTATCATATTTATATCTTTAATTAGATAAATTTATTAGAATGATAAAGATTTTTATAACACTATAATTTTAAAGTTTAAATCACCTCCGCTTTTCTTGCCCTTATTGCTCTGTAAATTGCCCTTAATATGCTGAACAATAATACGGCAAGACCTATTTTAAGCATTGTGCCCGCAAGCGGGCGAGATAACAGTGTCATAAAGCTGCCATTTGATATAATCATGCCCTGTACCAGGCCTTTTTCTATAGTAGAGCCCAGGAACATTCCTATGACCAGTGGCGCTAAATCAAACTTTGCCTGTTTCAGTATAAAGCCTAAGATACCGAAAAGCAAAAGTAAACCTAAATCAAAAAGACTGTTGTTTATGGCATACGCGCCTGTAAAAGTTATTACCATTACAATGGGTAACAGTATTTTTATCGGAATTTTCAATAAAGACGCAAACACACCTACTAAAGGCAGGTTAATGATGAGCAGCAACACATTGCCGACGTAAAGACTGGCGATAATTGCCCAGAACAGATCCGGATTGGTGCTCATCAGCATTGGCCCTGGGGCTACGCCGTGAATCATGAAACCTGCCAGCAAAAGCGCACCGCTTGAGTTAAAGGGTAGCCCCAGAGATAAAAGCGGCACCATCTGGGCAGCGTTTGCAGCGTTGTTTGCCGACTCAGGTCCGGCCACACCTTCAATAGCACCATGGCCCCATTCCTCGGGGTGCTTGCTTAATCGTTTTTCTACCGCATAAGAAACGAATGTAGATATTGTCATTCCGGGCCCTGGCATAAGCCCTATTAAAAACCCAAGGATACCGCCGCGAAACATTGGCGGCAGCGAGCGTTTAAGCTCTTCACGGTTCGGATACAGATCCCTGAATTTAAACTTCATCATTTCTCCCTGTTTTTCAGGTTGGCAAATGGAAGCCAATATCTCACCGACACCGTAAAGGCCCATGGTGAAGATAATAAATTCAATGCCGTCTTCAAGATTTATAATCCCCATGGTAAATCTGCTCACACCAGTCATAGGGTCAAATCCTATGGTGCTCACCATCAACCCTATCATCACCATGAGGGCGGATTTTAAAGGAGATTTGCCTGAGATGTTAAATAATAAAACCAAACCCAATATTGCAATAGCAAAATATTCAGGAGGGCCAAAGGCTAGAGCCGCTTTTGCAAGCATGGGAGCAAAAAATGTTAGGCCAATGGTGCCCATGGTGCCTGCAATAAATGAACCTATGGCTGCTACGGCTAAAGCTGCTCCTGCCCTCCCTTTTTTTGCCATTTCGTATCCCTCGATGCAAGTCACTACTGAAGCCCCTTCTCCCGGAATATTAACCAGAATTGAAGTGGTGGAGCCGCCATACATTGCACCATAATATACACCACAGAACATGATCATTGCTGTGGCTGGCGATAATCCATAACTTGCCGGCAGAAGCAAGGCAAGAGCCCCAGTTATTCCTAGACCCGGCAGGACACCTGTTAAGGTCCCTATCAGCACGCCGATTATCGAAGCGATAAAATTTGTAGGGGTCATAACAGCCGCCAAACCGCTTAGCAAAGAGCTTACTGTAGACAATCATCTCACCTCCTTTTTAAGGTAACAATACACCCAGCATTTTTTCAAAAACGATGTAAAAGCCTAGAGATGTCCCCGCCGAGACAATAACGGGCAGGACCCATCCCTGGACTTCCGTGACTTTTAAGAGATGCACCATTACGACAAACGTTGCTATCAGGAAACCTGTGTAATCCAACATAAATACATAGACAATACAACCGGCTACAAATTTGACAAGCTTTACAATATCTATTTTAGGGGCTGTATCGTCATCTTTTTTGTTGGCCTTTTTATTATCTTTTTTCATCATTACCGAAATAAAATTTATAATCGAAAGAAACACTGCCATAGCGCCCACAATGGTTGGCATGAATCCTACCCCGGGTTGACTGGCCGAACCAAAAGAAAGCCCTTTGGCCATATACAGGTATCCTATGCTAATAATTATAAGAGCACCTGAAACAACCTTTTCTACCATGTCTTCACCTCCTACCAAGCTTGCATGATGCGAATTCGCTCCGGTTGAATTCCAATATTAAGTGCTATATTATGCTGCCTTCAACAATCCAGTTCTCTAAATACTTTTTAGTACCATCTATCAGTTGATTGAACAATGCCTCTGCATCGTCTCTCTTTAATCTCGCCACCGAAGGATCATTATAAAATGTTTCAAACAATTTCTGTTTGTTTTTACTGAAATATGCTTCGATTAAATTTTGTTGATTTACTGAATGCTGCATCAAAATAGCTTTGATGTTTGGATGTATCTTGCCGGAATATACGGGTTTTACGCTATCATTGGAAAATACTGCATTGGTCTCTACAACGGTTCCTAAAGGAAGATCTGGCAGCTGGCCATAATTGGGAAGATTGACATTTGTTACTAGGACATGGTGCCCCAGTATGGCTCTGATCTGGTCGACTCCTTCCTCACCCGATAGCTCTAATTCAGCCTTTTCTTTTCCTTCAATCTGCATCAAAGTTTTCTGTATTTTAGCCTTTTCTTCCTCTTTCCTGTACGAAACCGGCGTAATATTGAATCCCCATTTAATAATTTCATCGGGTGAGTTGAGATAAGATGATGGCATGAATTCAGCAAGGTGCCTGTCCCCCGCTGCGGCCATTACTCCAAATCTCCTGAACAAATCGAATTTGACCTTTTCCTTGCAGCTGAAGTATTTTGTTCTCACAGCATTGTTCCTATCTTTTTCCAATACATAACCGCTTTCCCAGTTCTGCTCTACAAACTTTGCAAAAAGCGGCATGAGGTCTGTGGTCTTATATTTAGCCTCCGTAACCCATGTAAAATGGTTTAGCCCCTGTACATTTATTTTGATGGCTCTTCTATCGATTTGATCCGGATCGCCCGTCATCAGTTTATACATTTCCTTGAGCAGTATTTGCGCTTTAAACACTTCATGGCAGCATCCAAAAGCTTTGATCCCGGGAAACTCTTTATAAAGAGTCGCCACACATATTGCCATCGGATTTGTGTAGTTGATTACCCATGCACCGGGGCATTTTTTTCGTATCTTCCTTGCAAATTCTCTGTACGCAGGTATCACTCGAAGAGCCCTGCTGAACCCTCCGGGGCCCACGGTATCTCCTACCGACTGATAAATACCGTATTTCTCGGGCAGATGGACGTCTACCTCCATTTCATCAAAAGTTCCGGGGAGTATGGATATTACAACAAAATCCGCACCGGTCAGTGCTTCATCCAGGTTTTCGTAGACTTCGCATGTCCAGTTGCTCTTTATCAGGTCCTTATTATCCTTTATCAATACTTCAAAGTATTTTTTATTCCTTAAAGCAGCCTCTTTATCGATGTCATAAAGTCTGAGAACCCCTGAAACATCTTGCTGGCACAGTATATCTCCCATGAGCTTTTTAGCCCATGCTTTAGACCCCCCTCCGATATAGCAAATTGTAGCATTAGACATTGTACCACCCTCCATCGCAATATCCTGCTGTATTGTTAGTTTAAGGAAAACTTTTTAATCTACAGAATATCTTTCTGCATTTCCCTCATGCTATTTTAGCAAATATTATGCCAGATTTCTCGAAAATGTTTTTTTCCTGATAATAACGAAAAAAACACCCTGCCGGAACAGGCAAAGTGTTTCACGCGTGATGTTTCATTGAAACATTATGATGTTTCAGGGAACGCCGGAACAGTTCAGCGGGCATTTTCCTGCCTCTTCAATCTCCTCCACAGAGTGATCCTTCCTATCCTCAGTTGTCTGGCAGTCTTTGATTTATTAAAATTATTGAGGAATTCCCCTTCGGGTATAAAAAACTTAAATTTGATTCCAGTGTAAAAACTCCCCCTTTTCCCCAATCCATATTTAACCAAATACGGCTTGAAAAATAAAAACTAAC